>JAIRMK010000190.1 GCA_031258755.1 Prevotellaceae bacterium | reverse complement strand
GCCACACAAAGCCAACTCAGCCTAAGCGCCCACAAACAATGGCTGGGCTTTGAAGGCGCGCCGCTCTCGGAACTGCTGCAATACCGGATGCCCATTGCACAACACAGCGGCCTGGGCGCCTGGGTGCACAACGACGCTCTCGGCGTAACCCATAACCTGCAAGTGGGAGTAGTGTATGCGCATAGCATACGCCTTAAAAACAACTTCCTGTCCTTCGGCCTGAGCCTGTCGGCCCTGACGATGCAGGAAGGCCGCATCACCGACCTGAGCGACACTGAAAATGATAAAACGTTCACTGATCCGCTGGGCAGCCGGTTCGGCTTTAATGCCGGCTTTGGCGTGTACTACGCCGGCGAAAAGTTCTACGCCGGAGTGTCCATCCCGCAACTGCTGACCAACGAGATCAAAGAAAACGGCCTGAGCAACAGCATGGACGTCGCACGCCTGCAGTACTGTTTCACCGGCGGCTACCGCTTCGCCGTGACGGACAAAATAAGTTTGTCGCCTTCGGCATTACTGCAATTGTCGGGCGCCACCGAGGCGGGTTATGCCTTTATGCTCACGGCCGCGTATGCCGGGCGGATGGAAGCGGGGGCGGGCTGGGCATCCCCCTCGCAACTGCAATTGTCGGTGGGCGCAGCAGTAACGAAGAAACTGTCGTTGCGGTATCAGTTCTCGCAGGAGACGGGCTCCGAATACCATGCCGGCTCCTCGCACTTCATCGTCGTGCGCTTTGCGTGGGGCGGACGAGTTAAGCACTAAGAGTTAACCATTTGACGTTTAAACGTATCTTCGGCAAGCGCCCCGATTTGCTGATAAGTTTCTTAAACGCGCTAATGCCCTCCGGAGAAATTCTCCATTCGACATAGTTAACTTTCATCCATTAACACCACTTTACCAACCACAAAGTTACAAATCCTCCCATTCAGGATATTCCGCATCTTTGCAGGAACTTATTTAAGTGCCTGACGGGCGCATCATTCCGTGCCGGAAAACTTATTTGGCCCGCTTTTTGTATGGTAATTGATATATGCTATAATATTATTTTAAAAATTAGTATGATGTGAGAATGTAAGCAAATTTGCCTGAAGAAACCTATATATTATTAACCTTCAAATTATTTCTATGAGAAAAATCAGAGTATTTTTAGTATGTATGGTTTTTGCAGGCACAAGCGTGCTTTCTGCACAGTCTGTACAAGTGTCGGGAGTGGTAACCGATGCCGCCGACGGGCAGCCTTTGCCGGGCGTGTCGGTGGTGGTAAAAGGCGCTAACGTGTCATCCGCGACGGACGCCAATGGCCGCTACACCATTAACGTGGAGGGCGATGCGACTCTCGTGTTCACCTTTATCGGGATGAAGACGCAGGAAGAGGCCGTGGGCGGACGCACGGTGATTAATGTGGCGCTGGAGGCAGAAATTAAGCGGCTGGAAGATGTGGTGGTAGTGGCGTATGGTACGACTACCAAAGAGCGGTTTACGGGTTCTGTGGCAACCATTAAAAATGATAAAATAGTCCAACGCCAAACGTCCAACGTCACCCAGGCGCTTTCCGGACAAGTAGCCGGCGTGCAAACATTTAGCGCAAACGGACAGCCGGGCACGGCTGCCACAGTGCGTATCCGCGGTTTCGGCTCCATGTCGGCCAGCAACAGTCCGCTGTATGTGATTGACGGCGTCCCCTACGACGGTACGCTATCTTCCATTAATAATGCGGATATCGAATCCCTGTCCGTATTAAAGGATGCTTCGGCAAGCGCCATCTACGGCGCACGCGGCGCCAACGGTGTAATTTTAGTAACCACTAAAAAAGGAAAAACAGGCGAAGCCGTAGTAACCGTTGACGCCCGTGTGGGAAGTAACTCCCGGGCAATACCCAGCTATGAGGTGATGACCGATCCGGCGATGTACTATGAGACTTTTTACAAGGCCTTGTACAATAGTAAAGTGCAGGCAGGCTCCGGGATTGCCGAAGCGCATACCTATGCCAGGAACGCCCTGCTGAATGCGGATGCCGGCGGATTAGGCTATCAGGTATATACCGTGCCGGTTGGCGAATATCTGATCGGCGCTAATGGGAAATTAAACCCCAAAGCCACCTTGGGCTATTATGACGGAGAGTACTACTATACCCCCGACAACTGGTATGACGAACTGTTTAATAGAGGCAATCTGCGGCAGGAATATAATGTTTCCGTATCGGGCGCTACCGAAAAACTGCGCTATTACTTGTCGGCGGGACATCTGGATGATTCGGGTATTATCGACGGATCGAGTTTTAGCCGCTGGACAACAGCCCTGAATGCCGATTATCAGGCTAAAAAATGGCTGAAAGTAGGCACGAACCTGAGCTATACGAACTACAATTCCAAAGCGCCGGGTGGGCAAACCGAATGGGGAAATTCGGGCAACTTGTTTTACCTGTCTTCGCTGATGGCTCCCATATATCCCATGTATGTGAGAAATGCCGACGGATCCATTAAAACAGATGCCAACGGATATACCGTATATGATTTCGGCTCTACTACCAACCAGACACGTAAATTCATGCCGATGGCCAATCCGGCTATTACGTTGAAATTAGACAAAAACAACGCCTGCACGGATGTGGTCACCAATAAATGGTTTGCCATTATTGACATTCTCGAAGGGTTGCAGTTTACCTCTAATATCGGGTTGAATGTGCGTAACCAGCGCTCATCTGCGCTCTCGAATATGTTTTACGGCGCGGCCGTATCCGCAGGTGGATATGTGGGCGTAAGGCATGGGCAGGACATCGGTTTGAACCAACAATATTTGCTTACCTATAAAAGAGGGTTCGGAGCACATAACCTCGATATTTTGGCGGGGTATGAATCCTACGAATATACGGTTAAAGGGTTGAGCGGATCCAACAAACAACTGTACAACCCGGACATTGCCGAATTGAACAACACTATTTTTGACATTCCGTCCGTATCTTCCAACACGTCTCACTATGTGACCAAGGGCTTTTTAAGCAGGGTGCAGTATGACTTCCATGAAAAAATCTTCTTGTCGGCCTCTTACCGGCGCGATGCGTCTTCGCGCTTTGCGCCCGAACACCGCTGGGGTAATTTCGGCAGTTTCGGCGCGGCTTGGAATATAAATAAAGAGGAGTTCTTTAAGGATTTGAACGCCGGCTGGATCGACCTTTTGAAATTAAAAGCCAGTTACGGCATACAGGGCAATGATGACTTGGGGAACAACTATGCCTACCTCGACCAGTATTCGGTAAGCAACAACGGCGCCGGCGATTTTGCCTTAACGCTGTCGTATAAAGGGAACCGTGAAATCACTTGGGAAACATCCTACAGCTTCAATACCGGTATTGAATTTGAACTGTTCGACCAGAAATTAAACGGCGCTGTGGAATACTTCAACCGCAAAACAGTAGACCTGCTCTATAACCAGCCGGTTCCCCTTTCGCTGGGCTACTCTTCTATCCCAATGAACGTGGGGACTATCGTAAACCAAGGCGTAGAGTTGGATATAAACGCAAACATCCTGAAAACCGAAAATATCCAATGGGATGTGAATCTCAATGCCACCTCATTGAGCAATAAAATTACCGATTTGCACGAAAACGTGAGGGAAACCGGTATAAAGGGCAGTGTCCGTATTTACAAAGTCGGCGGATCCCTCTACAATATATTTCTGAGGGAATATGCCGGCGTGGATCCCGCTTCGGGCAAAGTCCTCTACTATAAAGTCGATGAAAACAACCACTATGTGTTGGATACTAACGGAAACAAGACTACTACCGACAGCTATGACGACACGTACCAGGTAGATTTGGGCAATTCCCTGCCATGGCTTTTCGGCGGCTTCGGCACTACGGTCGACCTGTTCGGGTTTGATATCAGCCTGGCGTTCTCGTACCAGTTAGGCGGAAAAACCTTCGATATGTCTTACCAGCAGCTGATGCACACCGGTTACAGCTCGAATGCGGGTGCAAACTGGCATAAGGATATTTTGAATGCCTGGACGCCCGAAAACCCGAATACCGACGTACCCCGCCTGAATTCATCCGACAATTCCGATCAACAACACTCGTCGCGCTTCCTGGTAAGTTCGGACTATTTGAGTCTGAACAATATTACCGTAGGATACACCTTCCCGCAAAAATGGGTGAAGCCGCTAAAAATTAGCAGTCTGCGCGTTTATTTTACCGCCGACAATGTGGCGCTCCTCACCGCCCGCAAGGGGCTTGACCCCCGTCAGAGTGCGGGTGTGGCTTCCTGGGATTCGGTGAGTTCACATATTTATACCGCGCTCCGTACCATCTCGGGCGGCATGACCATTAAATTCTAACAAGATTAAAATTACAGAAGAATTATGAAAACATATAATAAAATAATACTGATGGTAGCCGCTTCACTATTTACAGCGGCCTGTGCAGAATTAGACACTTTTCCCGAAGGCGAAACGGTGACGGAAGACCAAAAGAAAGCCATTGCCGAAAAAGCGCCGGAACGGATGGTAGCCGACTTGAACGGAATGTATGCCATATTGGGCAAAATCAACGGCATTTATGTGCGCGACAATGAATTCGGATATCCTTCCGTAGCAATATCGCTGGAGTGCAGCGGCGCCGACCTTTTCGGGCCTAACGACGGCTATAACTGGTATACTACCGAAAGCGCTTTCGAAGACAGGAACTATACGTATGCCGACCCCCATACACGCTGGCAGCTGTTTTATAATCAGATCAGGGCGGCTAATGCACTCCTGAGCACTATTACCGCAGATGTAAAAACTCAGGAGTTAAAGCACTATCGGGGACAGGCGCTGGCCGTTCGGGCATTCGCCTACTTTAATCTTGTACAGCTTTACCAGTTCACCTGCAAGGGAAATGAAACCGCGCCGGCAGTCCCGCTTATTGAGGAGGGCACAGAAACCGTGGCCAATCCCCGCGCATCCGTATCCGAAGTATATACTCTGATTACGCGAGATTTGGACGAGGCCATCATATTATTGGAAGGCTTTACACGTACAAACAAAGCGTTTGTAAACCAACAGGTGGCTTATGGTATCCGTGCACGGGTTAATTTAGTGAAAGAAGAATGGGGAGCTGCGGCCAGTGACGCCGAAAAAGCCATGCAGGGCTTCGGTTTCTTAAGCCGGAGCGACGTGTCAAAACCGTCTTTCAACAGCGCTGAAGCGTCCTCGTGGATGTGGGCGATTTTAATGAACCCGGCCATCATATCGAACAACCTGGCTACGTGGCAGTCAAAACTGAGTTCATTCACCGGGTATGGTTACACCACCGCCGTGGGCATGTATAAATGTATTAATGTACTGCTGTGGAACAAAATTCCTTCTACGGACGTGCGAAAAGGCTGGTGGGTAGATAGCCAGCTAAACTCGCCATTACTCAACGGGCTTTCGTGGCCGGGATATCCGGGCCAACCCATCGGGCCGCTGCAAATCCCCGACATTAAAATGCCGTACATTCCGTATACCAACGTGAAATTCGGGCCCTATAAAGATGTACTTGGCAATGACGAAAACGCCGGAGACTGGTGCCTCATGCGTGCCGAAGAAATGTTGCTCATCAGGGTGGAAGGCCTGGCTAAGAGCGGAGACCCGGGCGGAGCAAAAAGCCTGCTGGAATCCTTTATACAGGCTTACCGCAACCCCAGCTACACCTGCTCGGCCTCATCGGCGGATGCGCTCCAAAACGAAGTATGGCTCCAACGCCGGATTGAACTGTGGGGCGAAGGATTTGCCTTCTATGACCGCCATCGCCTGAAAAAAAACATGGTGCGGGTGCAGGCCGGCATTGAGTCAAACTTCCCAGAAGAATGGCAATTCAATATGCGCGCTGACGACGGATGGCTGTTAAACCGGATCCCGAGCAGCGAAATTAACGCCAACGACGCTATCTCGGAAGACCAAAATAACAAAGACGGCCAAATACCGAAAGCAGGCGATGGCGCAGGATTAACCGATGGCGTAGTAGTGCTTTAAACTTTAAACATGTAAAAATATGAGAACAACAAAATTCATAAAATTCTTTTTCATGGCAGGCTGTGTAGCGCTGGCGGCAGCTTGCTCCGACGAGTTCCCCGAACGCGAAGCCTCTCCGGCGGGTAATGAAAACAGCATGCAAGTGTACTTTCCGGCAACCGCTAACAAGGTATATCGGGAACTTGAAATTGCAGAAAATACCGTAACCGTTTACGTATCGCGCGAAAAAGCCGATGAGGCGGTGGAAATTCCCCTTACCGTACTGCGGAATGATAAAAATATCTTTGACATTCCGGCTACCATTAGCTTCGCACAGGGCGAAACCGATATCGAAGTCGGTATTCCAATCTCTGGCGGAGAAATAGCGACAGAATACACTTTCGAGATAAAAATTGAAGGCGACGCGTATGTTAATCCCTACAAAACAATTAATGGGGTGGCGCACTTAAGAACCACCATTGTAAAACTGCAATGGGAACCATTTGCCAGCGGCACGTTTACTTCCGGATTTGTCAAAGATGTTCTAAATGGACAGGATGTCTTTAATATTGTATTATACAAGGCTTTAAGTGTAAACAAATACCGGTTTTTCGACTTATATGCGAATGATTTTAATTTCAACTTTGACTGGAAAGACGGTGAAAAAAATATCACAATCGCACCCACCGACGTAAAGGTTTCGACCGCTGCAGGAGATGTATATTACGGACAATGGATAGGCTATTCTTATAAAGAAATTCCCGGTTCACTTATATATGCATATACCATTACCGATCCTAAAGTTACTTACTACGAAGCCGAAAAAGACGGGCAGGGCAATGTGAGCAAAGAAAAATTTGTTATTCACGGCCTGTTTGGGGTAGCGCTTAACGGCGTTTACCAGGGAGGATTTGGTGAGTTTGATGAAATCTTTGAATTCACCGGCCGGAAAGAATAGATGTATAACTTTTAAAAAAACGAATACAATGAAAAATAAAATCATTACAATTGTAACCATGCTTTTTGCAACTGCGGTATTTTGCCTGAACAGTTGCACCGACAAAGCAACCGCTCCTTTTAATGGACCCGATATGCCGGCTACTATCACGGTAGAAAGCGCCGGCGACACAAGCGCTACCGCCTTTAGCGTTACCCTTACACCCAGCGCCAATGTGGCGGTTTATACCTATGCCATTGGAACGCCTTCCGACTACGCGCTATTCGTGAGCCGGAGCAGCACCTTAAAAACCATAAAGGAAGTTAACGGCAATAATGACACTACCATTACGTTTTCTAAACTTACTCCCGGCACGGAATATGCGGTTTTTGCGCAGGCTTACACCGCCGAAGGATACCGGAGCGAAGTGACAATCTTTACGGTGCCCACCAAAGGTGCGCGGGTTTCGGTAAGCATAGATGGAGTAAACACCATATATGCTGTCGTTACTACTGAAATAGTTGGAGAGGTCAAAGAATATATTACGCTGACTGCATCCAAAGAAGCGTATAACGAATTTGTAGACCTGTATAAACAGTTTGGATACACAGAAATAGACCTCATAGTTGAGTACGGTACCTCTTATACTGCCAATGCTACGGAAGGATGGCTGCTTAACGGATCTGCCAATCATGAACATATCTTTGTGGTGCTTCCCTATGCGGCAGACGGTACGTCATTGGCGATTAGCAAAACGGAATTTACGTCGCCTGCTTTTGTGCCTGGCCTGCTGCCACCTTCGGCAGGAAGCATTACGGTAGATAATATTGCGGACAGCTCGGCCCATGTCGTAATCACACCCGGTGAGGGAACGTTTGGCTACTACGCCGGAAGCGTTAAAGACTTCGCGGGAATAACGCCTGAGGATTGGCATTATAGAATGTATGAGGAACTTCCGTTTTATACCAGTCCATACTTTGGGACGGATGACGATATTTGGGAGAAACTTACTCCCGGCACGGAATATGTAATAGCGGTGACGCCATTCAATGTGAATGGCGCCGATGGCTATGGCCCTTACTATTTATCGGCTTCGTTTAAAACCACCGGTACAGCGCCAACACCACCCGCTCCGGCGCCTGCGCCGGGCAGCGTGGGCAGCAAACATCCTGCCGGAAACGGATTAATTATACCGGACGGACAAGCGGTGCCATATAAAAAAGCCTTGAATAAAAATGCTTTGAAAGAACTAAATATAAAACGCAAATAATCAATAGAATAACATGTAAAGGCTTTCTGATTTTTTCGGAAAGCCTTTCTTGTATTATACTGTATGACATAACCCGAAACGACAATGAAAAAAACAATAACGATTTTACTATTTCTTTTAAGTACAATAGTTTACTTACAAGCCCAGCAGCGAGGCATAGTGCACATAAAACTGCAACCGGAGGCGGAAATATCTTTGCAACCACAAATCAAACAGTTAAACGCAGCGTCTCCCACCGGCACGTTACAGTTGGGTATTAGCAGCTTTGATGCATTAAATGCCCGGTTCGGCGCCATAAAAATGCGCCGGGTGTTTCCCGAAGCCGGTGAGTTTGAAGCACGCCACCGCAAGGCAGGCCTGCACCTTTGGTATGAACTCTACTTCGACAAAACATCTGATGTACATGCCGTAATGAAAGCCTACCGTGGATTGGACGAAATAGCCGACATCACGCCGGTGTATGCCATTAAACCTGTCCATGCAGACATTCAACAACCGGACGTGATCCGGCAAACATCAACCTTGCCTGCCGGCGCCAACGACCCCGATTTGCCGAAACAATGGCATTACGACAACACCGGAGCGTATGGGGACGGAGTGCCCGGCATAGATATCAATCTGGCGGAGGCATGGAAAATTACCGCCGGCGATCCGGAGGTCATCGTAGCGGTGGTGGATGGCGGTATTGACTATACGCACCCTGATCTTGCGGGTAACATGTGGAGCGGCACCGGGAAAAATTTTGTAACACCGGGTAGCGGTGTAACGCCCGAAGACCACGGCACCCATGTGGCAGGCACGATCGCCGCCGTGAGTAACAACGGTACCGGCGTGGCCGGTATTGCCGGCGGCTCCGGCAGCGGCAACGGCGTACGCCTGATGTCGTGCCAAATCTTTGAAGGATCAAGAAACGGAGACAGCCACAATGCTATTGTATATGCCGCCGACCATGATGCGGTGATTTGCCAGAACAGTTGGGGCTATGAAGAAAAAAATGTATACAACAGATCTGATTCGATAGCTATTAAATACTTTATTGAACATGCGAAAAGCAACAAAATGAAAGGAGGCATAGTAATTTTTGCGGCAGGCAATGAGAACAGCAGCGAACGTTGGTATCCTGCCCGTTTTGATTTCGTACTCTCTGTGGCGGCAGTGAGCGCGCAGGGTAAAAGAGCCTACTATTCCAACTATGGTGACTGGGTGGACATTTCCGCCCCGGGCGGCGACTACTACCATACCGGACGTGAAGGCGGCGCAACGGCCAATAAAACGCGCGGGATACTTAGTACGCTCCCGGGCGGAAGCTATGGGTACATGCAAGGTTCTTCTATGGCTTGCCCACACGTGTCGGGCGTGGCGGCGCTGGTATTGTCGAAGTTTGGCAGCGCCACTTATACCCCCGATTTATTGCGGCAACGGTTGTTGAACTCGACTATTGAGCTTGACGAACCATTATACACGAAAGGCAAAATGGGCGCCGGTTTGCTTAATGCCACAGGAGCGCTTGCCGGGCATGTGTCCGCTGAATCCGTAACGCTCCCTACCCGCGCGGAAGAATGGCCGATCAGGAAAGCTTTCACGTTGCTCCCCACCGTCTATCCTTCCAACGCCACCGACAAGCGGGTAACATGGACATCAAGCGACACCAAGGTGGCTACGGTAGATGAAAAAGGCACCGTTATGACCAAAACACCCGGGACAATTACTGTTACCGTAACCACGCGCGACGGAGGACACGAAGATTATTGCCTGGTTACCGTTACGCAGCCGGTTACCGGCATACAGGTAACGGAAACCACCGTTCGGGTAATCGTAGGAGACACGGCTCGTGTGCTGGCGAAAGTCAAACCCGATAATGCCCATAATAGAACGATAATATGGACGATCGACCGTCCTGAAGTCGCCACCATTAACAACGGACTGCTCACCGCTAAGCAGGAAGGGACTGCCATGGTTACTGCTAAAACGGATGATGGTGGATACAAGGCTGTCATATCTGTGATAGTAGATGTAGCTGTTTATGCCCCGCAGGGCTTCAGCCCTAATGGCGACGGCGTCAACGATTATTTCGTGTGCGCGCTCGATAACCGCGACACTTACACCCTCACCGTATTCGACCGCTCGGGACAGGTGCACTACCGCTCATCCAACTACCAAAACAATTG
>JAIRMK010000096.1 GCA_031258755.1 Prevotellaceae bacterium | reverse complement strand
ATTTGTTCCCCCATTGTTAGGGATTTTTTCATTATGGCGAATGTAGCTCAGTTGGTTAGAGCGCTTGATTGTGGTTCAAGAAGTCGTGGGTTCGAACCCCATCCTTCGCCCGAAAAGTTTGGCATCCCATGCGGAATGCGGATTTCAGAATTTTAAAAGTGGCTAAATACAATTTAGATACATTCTTGGTTTACCCTTAAGTTTACTGCGTTTTCGATTGTTCCGATGTGGAAAAATATTTTTTTGTCTATTTTTACAGAGGGTTTACCATGGTTTACCAAAAAATTACCTGAGGTTTACCTGTGGTAATACAGAAATTGCCTCCGGCTGACCTGTTTGGTCTATAATGGTTTACATGGTAATTTTGTAGAAACAAATTAAATTCGTACTTTTACCACATGAAAATTTAACAGTAAAAATGTTATGGCCGAATTAAAAAACCCCATTAAGGAAGCAGAACGCTACTTGCAAAATGCGAAACAAATTTTATCAGAAAAGGCAGGCAAGGAGGGCAATTATTATTCCGATAAGAAGTATGTAAAATTAGCGGGGCATGCTGCATGGAGTGCTGTGTTAGTCGCGCTCGATGGCACTTTTGATGTAAAAAAATCAAAAAGGAGCAGAGTGAGTATTGATGATTATATTAATGCTGTTGGAAAAATAGATAAAAAAATGCCCCGCTATTTGTCAAATGCGTATGACACTTTACATTTGTCTTTAGGTTACGATGGCAATTTGAATTATGGGGTAGTACAGGGTGGGATGAAAGAAGCGCAGTATATGATAAACTGGGCAGCAAAATTCTGTAAATCAAGTTAAATACACATTATTGTTTTTTCAGACAAAAAACCCTGCCGGTGTTTCCGGCAGGGTTTTTCCTGTGCTATTCTTCGGCGTTCTCCAGTTTCTCATTGACGTGCCGGAGCAACGTTTGATTGAACTCCTGGCTGAAATAGGCCACGTACTGCACGTCGGCAGCATCTTCCTTGGTCAAGTGGCCTATTTCCAAGATAGACATGGCCAGCAATACATTGAGCCCATTGGACAGCCATCCAATGGATTCCCAATCTTTACTGATGGTGAGGTTGCCGCTGTCGGGGGCTTCCGTGCCTGCCGCGTTACTGTGCTTCACGCCGCGTGAGGTGTCTTCTGTTGAATGCATTACAGATATTTTTTTTGCGGAAATAAAAACGGTTCCGCCTTTCCCGTTGCATTCCACCCAGAGGGCAGTGGGCGCATTAACGCTCCACACGGGGGTACAGAACCGTATATGTTTTGCAGCAAGGCATAAAAAATGCCTGTTACTAACAAGCGGATTCATCCGCCCTCCGGTATGGAGGACGCTGCAAAGGTAAGTGTTTTTTTCATAATAGCAAATATTTGTGTTTGGCAGTAATAAAAAAAGTTGTATCTTTGTGACGCAGACTAAATGTAACAAGGTACCATACCTACTCCGAAGCATAGCTTACGTTATTCGCTATGCAAGGCATACAGGGGATGCTGGGCGTAAATACTGCATTATAGTGGTCGGTGGGGCTACTTTAACCTTGTTGTTTAGCCTGCTTTTTTTTATGACATTATCCAAAGCAGCTTATCGGCTTTTAAATAGCTTTTTTTCATAATAGTAGCTGTTTTTACTTCATAGAATCCCTGTTTCAATGCTAAATTCAATTGCCGTAACTTTTGGCTTCCCATTGTACAATACTAATTGCAGGGAATTACCTGTACCTTTATAGATACGATTGTAATTTTTGACCACTAATTGTACAAACGTCAAAGCGTCAAAGCCGATGGCTGCAAGTTCTTTCCCATGCTTTAGAGAAATATGTTGCAAATGATTATCATCAATATAAATGTCGGCGGTTTTGCGGCGGATAATTTTTGCTACCGACTGTGAAGGACGCCCAACTTTGGTGTAATTGTTTGGAAGTAGTTGTTTCATAAGTTATAAATTAAGATGACAAAGTTAGGAAATAATTTCATATACTATTCCGTAATACTCGCAGAACTCGTGCACAGTAACAAGTTGGTAATGGCCGTTGCGGAGCTTCTTTTTGCCGAGCGCGTCGCGCACCAGTGCAATGCGGTTGTATGCGGCCGATGGGCGCAGGTGCATCAGCCGTTGGGTCTCTTTGATGGTGATAAAATCCATATCAGTAATTTTTTAAAGTCATTTTTTTTCGCACACAGCGGTATTAAAGTTTTTCCCAAAAAAAATAGACATTAAAAATTAGGCATATTCTTTCAAGATGTAGCAGTTGAACCATCCCTCATCGGCGGGGGCGACATCGCCGGTGCTCTCCGGCCGGGGACGGAAATAGACATTTGCCCACTTGAAAAATCATCCGTCTTGCCGACGCCCGCCTGCATCTCGCGGCGCAGCTCCCGGCGCACAATGTTCGCCATCGGCGGGTTTATCTTGTAAAACCGCATGGATAACTGTATGCAATGGGCAATCAAATTATAGAATTTCAGCCATACAATTATTTTTATCGGATATTTTATGCTACCTTTGTAAAAGGCCCTTGTTTACAAAAAATTTATGACGACACATTACATTTCATCCGAACCATTGACCCTTGATCTCATACAAACGTTGCTCGAACAGCCACACCAATTGGCATTGAGTAATGACTCGCGACGAAAAATAGAAATTTGCCGCAGCTACCTTGACCAAAAAGCGCTAAAGAGCGAAACGCCCATCTATGGTGTTACCACGGGTTTTGGCTCGCTGTGCAACAAAAATATATCGTTCGAGGAGTTGGGACGCCTGCAGGAAAACTTAGTGATGTCGCATGCGTGCAGCACCGGCGACGAGCTGGCGCCCGAACTGGTGCGCCTCATGCTATTGCTCAAGGCACACGCGCTCTCCATGGGACACAGTGGCGCCCAGGCAAGCACCATTGAGCGTATCATCGATTTCTATAACCACGACATACTCCCTGTGGTGTATGACCGAGGCTCGCTGGGCGCGAGCGGCGACCTGGCGCCCTTAGCCAACCTCTTCCTGCCGCTCATCGGAAAAGGCGAAGTATGCTATCGGGGGAAAAAACAGCCGGCCGCCGAGGTACTGAAACAACTCGGCCTGCAACCGGTGAAACTGCAATCGAAAGAAGGCCTGGCGCTCCTCAACGGCACGCAGTTTATGAGCGCACACGGCGTGCTGGCGCTGCTCAAAAGCGACCGTTTGCTGAAACTTGCCAATAAAATCAGTGCACTTTCGCTCGAAGCCTTCGATGGTTGCCTCGACCCGTTCGACGAACGGCTGCATGCCCTGCGCCCGCAACAAGGGCAAATTGAAACGGCCGCCGAGATGCGCAACATCCTTAAAGGAAGCGAACTCATCGCCCATACCAAGCCGCATGTGCAAGACCCTTACTCGTTCCGCTGTATCCCGCAGGTACACGGCGCCGTGAAAGACAGCGTCCGCTACGTAAACCGCATCGTACTCATCGAAATTAATTCGGTAACCGATAACCCCATGGTGTTTCCCGAAGATGATGCGGTGATTTCCGGCGGCAATTTCCACGGACAGCCGCTTGCGCTGGCCTACGACTTTTTGGCCATCGCCTTATCGCAATTAGGAAATATTTCGGAACGCCGCACGGCACAACTGATTCTCGGCCTCCGCGGCTTGCCCGAATACCTTATTGCCCAATCGGGTCTCAACTCCGGATTTATGATTCCCCAATATGTGGCCGCTGCATTAGTAAATCAAAATAAGACATACAGCCACCCCGTTTCCGTGGATTCCATCGTGTCGTCCAACGGACAGGAAGACCACGTGAGCATGGGCGGAAATGCAGCCACCAAACTGCTCAAAGTGATCGACAACATGGAACGCATCTTAGCCATTGAACTCATGAACGCCGCACAGGCGATCGAGTTCCGGCGTCCGGAAAAAAGTTCACCGGTACTCGAAGCCTTTTTCCACGAATTTCGCAAAGTGGTGCCCTATCTCCCGGAAGACCGCATTTTGTATGAAGACATGCAAAAAGCGATAGATTTTGTGAAAAATACCGCCATTTAACGATTTTTTTATACCTTTGCGAACTAATTTATTATCGTATGAAAACTCCGGGAAGAACAAAAATCATTGAATTATTCAAAAGTGCTACAGGTAGCGTTGTAACGGTAAAAGGCTGGGTGCGTAGCAAGCGCGGTAACAAACAAATTGCTTTCATTGCGTTGAATGACGGCTCCACCATACACAATATACAGGTGGTGATCGACCTGAATAAAATATCGGAAGAACAGTTGAAAACCATCACCACAGGCGCTTGCCTGCGGGTTACCGGGAAGTTGGTAGAGTCATTGGGCAGCGGCCAACCTGTAGAAATACAGGCCGACGAAATTGAAGTGTACGGCATGGCCGACGCCGAAACATACCCCTTGCAAAAGAAAGGTCATACGCTCGAATTTTTGCGCGACATTGCCCACCTGCGCCCGCGCACCAACACTTTCGGCGCCATACTGCGTATCAGGCATGCCATGGCTTTTGCCATTCACCACTATTTTAACGAGCAGGGATTTTACTACATCCATACGCCGCTTATTACCGCGTCCGACGCCGAAGGCGCAGGCGCCATGTTTCACGTAACAACCCTCGACATAAATCATCCACCAAAAAATGAACAGGGCGCTATCGACTATACACAAGATTTCTTCGGACGGGAAACGAGCCTCACGGTGAGCGGGCAACTCGAAGGCGAACTTTGCGCCATGGCGCTCGGCCAAATCTACACCTTCGGCCCCACGTTCCGCGCCGAAAACAGCAACACGCCGCGCCACTTGGCCGAATTCTGGATGATAGAGCCCGAAATGGCGTTCTACAATATCACCGACAACATGGATCTCGCCGAGGATTTCATTAAGTATTTGGTGCGCTACGCCCTTGAACATTGCGCCGACGATCTGAAGTTCCTGAACGACATGTATGACAAGGAACTGCTCGAACGCCTGCAAGGCGTGTGTAACACCGGGTTTGTGCGGTTATCCTACACCGAAGGCGTGGACATTTTGCTAAAATCGGGAGAGAAGTTTGAATTTCCTGTATCGTGGGGCGTAGATCTGCAAAGCGAACATGAGCGTTATCTCGTGGAAAAACATTTCAAAAAGCCGGTTATCCTTACCGATTATCCGAAACAAATCAAGGCGTTCTACATGAAGCAAAACGACGACGGGAAAACCGTGCGCGCCATGGATGTGCTGTTTCCGAAAATCGGTGAAATTATTGGCGGCTCACAGCGCGAGGAAGACTACAACAAGCTGCTGGCACGCATCAACGAAGACAAGATGGAAATGGACAGCCTGTGGTGGTACCTCGATACGCGCCGTTTCGGCTCGGCCGAGCACAGCGGATTTGGCCTCGGTTTTGAACGCCTGCTACTCTTCGTTACCGGCATGGCGAATATCCGCGATGTCATTCCTTTCCCACGCACGCCTAAAAACGCATCATTTTAAACATGGCGAAAAAACATACCGATATTGCCGATCTCGGCGCTGTAAAATTACTCGACCATATTACGAAAGCCGTTGAAACGAAACAGCCTTCTACTGTCAAAGGCATGGGCGACGATGCCGCCGTCGCAGACTACAACGGGCAACAATGCGTGACGGCCACTTCCCTATTGCTTGAAGGTATTCATTTCGACCTCACCTATACCCCGCTGAAACATTTGGGCTACAAGAGCATCATTGCTACTATCAGTAAAGTATATGCAATGAATGTAAATCCCACGCAAGTCATGGTTACGGCAGGCCTCTCGCAACGCTTTTCCGTAGAACACATGGAAGAACTTTTCGATGGCATCACCACAGCATGCACGCGTTACAACCTCGACCTCGTTAATGTGGCATTGTCTACTTCCCTCACCGGGCTTACGCTGAGCGCCGCAGCCACAGGCGCCGCGCCGAAAGAAAACATCGTGTACCGCAACGGCGGAAAACCCACCGACCTGTTGTGCCTCACCGGCAACTTAGGCGCCGCCTACATGGGCCTTCAACTGTTGAAACGCGAAAAAACGGTATTTGAAGGGAACAATAACGCACAACCCCAAATGGAAGGCTACCACTACATCCTTGAGCGGCACTTGAAACCCGAAGCGCAAAAAGAAGTGATTGAGTTGCTGGCAGCCCAGCACATCGTCCCCACGGCCATGATTAACGTGACGGAAGGACTGGCTTCAGATACGTTGCATTTGTGCAAGCAGTCGAACTGCGGCGTCCGCATTTACCTTGAGCGCCTGCCCATCGCTTCGGAAACGTTTAAGATGGCGGAAGAAATGAACCTCGATGCGGTGGTTGCCGCACTCCACGGCGGCGACGATTTCGAGCTCCTGTTTACCGTTCCTGTAACCATGCACGACGTCATCAAACGCGAACTGCAAGGTATCGACATCATCGGGCACCTCACCGGCGCAAACGAAGGCGCCTACCTCATCACCCCCGACAACCAAGCCATTGCACTCAAGGCACAGGGGTGGAAGTGAGCTTAAATAGATAATTATATACAACTGACGATTATACAACTCTTAGTTCTTAGATTTTAACTCGTAATTTAAAACGTCCATTTCAGGGCGAAGGTGGGGATGACGTAGAAGCCCTTCTGCTCGAAGTTGTGGCGCAGCTTGACTTCGGCGCCGACACTCAGGTCGAAGTCGGCGGGCGCGCCTTTTATTTTATTGAGGTTTAGCCACGCTTGCGGCTCGGCGAGGAAGATGAAGCGGGTGTCGAACGGCGACATTTCGCGCCAGAAGTCGGCGAATCCGGTGAGGGAGAGCAGGCCGTTCGCGGCATGAAGGTACCACACGGCGGTGATTTGGAAGCTGTGCGGACGGCCGTCGATGGTTTTCTGAATATACTTGTAGTTGAGCGACAGGGAGAGCCCCCGGCTGAAATCGCTGTTGTCGCAGTTGTAGGCGACGCCGGCGAGAAAGGCGTTGCCGAACGAGTATCCTTCCACGAGTCCGCCGTTATACTCCACGTGCAGGGCGACGGGCAGTTGCCAGAACTTCAGGTCGCGGGCGATTTCCCAGTAGGCGCCGCCGACGCCCCGGTCGCCGTTGTAGTCCAAGTCGACGAAGAAGAACGTGCTTCCCCAGCGGTCGGGCTTAAACATTTCCACCGTGGTGGTGAGGAAATCGCGCTCGCCGATGTTGTAGAGGGTGTGGCGCGGGTCGTAGTGCAGTTGCAGGTTCTGGGCCTGGCCGGCCGAAGCGGCGCACAGCACGAAAAACAGGAGCAGGAAAGGTTTCATAGTGATTAATGGTTAGTGATTAATGGTTAAAATTAACAATTAACCATTAACAATTAATAATTTGTCTTCTATCGCCTTGATGCGTGCCTCGCCGTCGGCCTGCTTCTTGCGTTCGAGCGCCACCACCTGCGCGGGCGCGTTTTGCACGAACTTCGCGTTACTCAGTTTCTGTGTGATGGCCGCCACGAACTTCTGCTGATAAGCCAGGTCGTCGCGGAGTTTTTTCAGTTCCTCGTAGGCGTTCAGCAGGTTACCGAGCGGGATGAAGAAGTCGGTGGTGCCCAGCAGGAACGACGCGCCGGGCTGTCCGGCCTGCTGCGCGTGCGGGTACACCGCGCTGAGGTTCGCCATTTTTTGCATCAGCGGGAACAGCGCGGGGTCGAAGTCGCCCTTCACATACAGCTCGAGCGGTTCCTTCATCGGGATGTTTTTATTCTGACGGATGGTGCGCACGGCGGTAATGGCGTTTTTTGTCATCTCAAAGTTGGAAATATTTATTTCGTCAAATCCGCCGGCAGCCGGCAGCCGTTGCGTCATCAGGCTTTCGCCGTCGTTGCGCGCCGACAGTTGCTGCCACAGCTCCTCGGAGATAAACGGCATGAACGGATGCAGGATGCGCAGCAACATGTCGAAAAACGACAGGGTGGCGCTTCGGGTGACCTCGTCAACCGCCTGTCCCGCGTGCGGCTTGATGAGCTCCAGGTACCAGGCGCAGAAGTCGTCCCAGAACAGCTTATAAACCTTCATGAGCGCTTCCGAGAGGCGGTATTTGTCAAAATCGTCGTTGATATCGGCGATGGTTTTGTGCAGCGCGTTGCGGAACCACGTCACCGCCTGTGCGGCGTGCGCCGGCTGTGCGGCGTGCGCTCCGGCCTGCCAGCCCTTAATCAGGCGGAAGGCGTTCCATATCTTGTTGCAGAAGTTGCGTCCCTGTTCGCAGAGGCTTTCGTCGAAGGGCAGGTCGTTGCCGGCGGGCGAGGTGAGCAGCATGCCCATGCGTACGCCGTCGGCGCCGTAGCGGGCGATGAGCATCAGCGGGTCGGGCGAGTTGCCGAGCGATTTGCTCATCTTCTGTCCCTGCTTGTCGCGCACGATACCGGTGAGATAGACGTTGCGAAAGGGCGCGGCGCCCATGAACTCGTGTCCGGCCATAATCATGCGCGCCACCCAGAAGAAAAGGATTTCGGGCGCGGTAATCAGGTCGTTGGTCGGGTAATAATATTGCAGGTCGGCGTTGGGCGTGTGGCCGGGGTTGCCGATAGCCTGCGGGTCGAACACGCTCACCGGCCACAGCCACGACGAGAACCACGTGTCCACCACGTCGTCGTCCTGTTTCAGGTCGGTCTTTGTCAGGGCGGGGTTCGTCTTTTGTGCGGCGAGCAGGGCTTCGTCTTCGGTCGCGGCCACCACCACGTCGCCGTTGGGCAGGTACCATGCGGGGATGCGCTGTCCCCACCACAGCTGGCGCGAGATACACCAGTCGCACACGCGCTCCATCCAGTGACGGTAGGTGTTGCGGAACTTGTCGGGGATGAGTTTTATTTCGTCATTCATGACGTATTGCAGGGCAGGTTCCGCCATGTCCTTCATCTTCAAAAACCATTGCAGCGACAGGCGCGGCTCGATAACCGCGCTGGTGCGTTCCGAAAACCCGACCTGGTTGGCGTACGACTCCGTTTTCTCCAAATGGCCTGCATTCGCAAGCATCCGGGCGATTTTTTCGCGGGCGGCGAAGCGATCTTCGCCCACTAAAATCTGCGCTTTCTCGTTGAGCTTTCCGTCGTCGTCCAAAATATCGACCACCGGCAACCTGTGGCGCAGGCCTATTTCGTAGTCGTTGATGTCGTGTGCCGGCGTCACCTTCAGGCATCCGGTGCCGAAGTCGGTAGCCACGTAGTCGTCGGCAATCACCGGGATTTCCTTGCCGATAAGCGGTATCAGTACCTTTTTTCCGTGCAGGTGCTTGTGTCGTTCGTCGTTCGGGTTGACGGCGACGGCCGTGTCGGCCATGATGGTTTCGGGACGCGTGGTGGCGATGGTGAGGTACGCGCCGGAGCCGTCGCCGATGTAATAACGGATGTAGTACAGCGTGGCCTGCTGTTCGCGGTGGATGACCTCCTCGTCGCTCACGGCGGTTCTTCCCACGGGGTCCCAGTTCACCATGCGGACGCCGCGGTAAATCCATCCTTTATTATAGAAGTGAACGAAGGCGCGGGTCACGGCGTCGCTCAGCGCGGGCTCCATGGTGAAGCGCGTGCGTTCCCAGTCGCACGAAGCGCCCAATTTCTTCAACTGTTCGAGGATGATGCCGCCGTGCTTCTCTTTCCATTCCCAGGCGTGGGCGAGGAACTGCTCGCGGGTGAGGCCGGCCTTGTCGACGCCCTCGGCCTTGAGCTTGGCTACCACCTTGGCCTCGGTGGCAATCGACGCGTGGTCGGTGCCCGGCACCCAGCAGGCGTTCTTGCCCAACATGCGGGCGCGGCGCACCAGCACGTCCTGAATAGTATTGTTAAGCATGTGCCCCATGTGCAGCACGCCGGTCACGTTAGGCGGCGGAATTACGATGGTGTAGGGCTCGCGTTCGTCGGGCTCGGAATGGAAGAGGCGGTGCTTCTGCCAGTAGGCATACCATTTGTCTTCTACGTCGGCGGGGTTGTATTTGGCCGCTAATTGCATGTTGTGTCTGTTATTTAAATGAGTGGACAAAGATACGCAAAATATTCCATTTCCCACAAAACCAAAACCGCCCCCCAGGGCGATTTCAAGATTTAAAAATTTCAGGATTTAAAGATTTAAAGGAACGGGGTTACGTAACTGTTTTTTTTAACCGGGCGAGCTCGGCAAGCGCAGCCTCAAGTTCTTTGGCGAGTTTTTCACGTTCT
>JAIRMK010000001.1 GCA_031258755.1 Prevotellaceae bacterium | reverse complement strand
TATCCGCCCGATTACCCCGATTATCCGGCATCCATCTTCCCTTTCTCTACGAATTATGCCTGGACGCGCGATAACCTGGGGCCGCTGTGGGTGCCCAAAAAAGGCGCTACGGTGGATTTGACATTAGATAATCTCCCGCTTTATGAGCGAATTATTGCCGTGTATGAACATAATGAGCTAAAAGTAGCCGATAGCGCCATTTACATCAATGGGGTGGCGGCGGCAAGCTATACCTTTCAGATGGATTACTATTTCATGATGGGCGATAACCGCCATAATTCATTGGATTCGCGCTACTGGGGCTTTGTGCCCGAAGATCACATTGTGGGCACGCCGGCCATGATTTGGCTGTCGCTCGACAAAAACAAACGCTTCCCCAAGAATATCCGCTGGCGCCGTTTGTTTAGCTTTGTGTAACTGTTATACAAAAAATAATTATCTTTGTCGCACCAAGCAATTTATAATAAATTAACATGAAACCATAAAAAACTGAAAAACACATTCCCGCAAGCGGGAATAAGACATAAAAAAGCGTTAGCTTGAATCTTGTGATTGAGATCTGGACAATTTCAATACTACCAAGAATAAAGTTGAAACGCTCATGAGTAATCGTGAGCTTTATTCTTTTGTTTGGTAGTATAGGTCGTCCAGAACCTCAATCACAAGTAAACAGATTAAGTTTGCGATTTTTTATTTCCCGGAAACGATACAAACATTATTAATTTTTAAAAATATTTTTTTATGAAAACAACACGTTTTTTAATAGCCGTAATGGCCTTGGCGGCAAGTGTAATGATAAACGCTTGCAAGGTGGAAAACCACCCGCCATGCTCCGATTTCGACCCGGGCGCCATTGCCACCGCCGGGCAAACCGTAACGGTAGGCGGCACGCCGACAACCATTCACAGCGAACAGGATGCTTCCGGAGGCGGGGAAATCATATATCAATGGTATAAAGATGGCAAAGTGATATGGGGTGCAAATGCTGTAGGCTATACTCCGCCGAGTAAGGACGCTATGGCAGTAGGAACCTTTATTTACACCCGCCATGCCATAGACGATGCGTGTAATACCACATTCACGCCCTCTATCGGCAGTTGGACATTGGTGGTAGTATGCTCTGATTTTAGCCCGGGCGCCATTGCCACGGCCGGGCAAACCGTAACGGTAGGCGGTGCACCCATTACCATTAACAGCACACAAAATGCTACCAGTGAAAATGGCACTATTTCCTATCAATGGTACAAAAACGGCAATGCCATAAGCGGCGCTACCGCCGCAACCTATACGCCGCCTAAATCCGCTACCACCGCTGCCGGAACTCACACCTACACCCGCCATGCCAAAGACAATATTTGCAATACCACATTCACCCCCTCTGCAGGTAGTTGGGTATTAACCGTAGTATGCCCCGGGTTTGACCCCGGCGCCATTGCCACGTCCGGGCAAACCGTAACGGTAGGCGGTACACCCATTACCATTAACAGCGCACAAAATGCCACCAGTGAAAATGGCGCCATTACTTACCAGTGGTACAAAAATGGCAATGCCATAAGCGGTGCTACCGCAGCAAGTTATACGCCGCCTAAATCCGCTACCACCGCTGCCGGAACTCACACCTACACCCGCCATGCCAAAGATATTTGCAATACCACATTCACCCCCTCTGCAGGTAGTTGGGTATTAACCATAGTATGTCCATCATTGAGCCTTTACCCCGGCGCCATTGCCACGGCCGGGCAAACCGTAACGGTAGGCGGCACACCCATTACCATTCACAGTGAGCAAAACGCTATCGGCCCTGGTAGTGTTTCCTATCAGTGGTATAAAAATGGGCAAGCCATTAATGGTGCAACAGTAGCCGATTATACGCCGCCAACAACGGATGCTGCTGCAGTCGACGTCATTACATATACCCGAAAAGCCAAGGAAACCACTTGTGATACTACGCTAGTTGATTCGGATGGCAGTTGGGTACTGACCGTAACAGATTGTTCTCTGTCACAGCCTGCAGTGGTAGGGACGTTTGCGGATTTCCCGAGCAATTACAGCGCTTCTACGTATGTGACCCTGACCGATGAACGGGATAATAAAAACTATAGGGTGGTAAAGATAGGCGGTCGTTGGATTATGGCGCAGAACTTGAATTACCAAAAAGATTTGACGTGGCAGGTCTATTCATATCTGCCTACAACAAGTTCAGGAGGCCAGATAACGAGTTTAATCGGACATTTCTGGTGCCCGGGCGGTGATGAATTTGGAAACTCCACGAGCACATCGACTCGGGCCAGTTGTGAGGTGTGGGGCGCGTTGTATTCATGGGAGACGGCGATGATGGTGGATGGGAAGTGGAGTGATGATAACAGGAATACGACGACATGGATCGAGCCGTCAGTTTATTTCGAAAGTCATGCCGGCAGAGGGAACAATGGCCATGGTATCTGCCCACAGAATTGGCATGTACCGATAGCGAAAGAGTGGGGTGCGATCATAAATGAGATGGAATTCATTGCTACTCCATATGCTAGAGATCGTGACGTTTGCTATGCCCGTGACGCCTACCATGCGAGCCGCTCAGTCTGCTCGGGGCGGCCCTCGGATGAAAATGCCTATTGGTTAGGCATAATCGGCGGGAGTCCAGGGACCGATGCTCTCGGCCTAAGGATACTACCGGCCGGTGAACGCGATAATCATGCACACCTTGCCGGCCGCGGCCGTCGCGCGTCCTTATGGTGCGGGGAAGCGAACAGTGGCGGTGACTGCGCACGCTGCTTGGTATGGGGTGACAAATACATACAAGACGTGTGCTCAGGTTGTCGCACACGAAGCTGGGGCCTATCCGTCCGCTGTATGAGGGATTTGTAGGGAATTTGTGTGTTGGGCCGTTTTCTCCATAGGCAGCCCATGCCTGCCGCGGGCTGCAGTATGGGGAAAAGCGAAGGGGGCTGTGAGAGAGTTAAGTGTTAAAAAAAAACAGAACTATGGAAAAAAATAATATAGAATAATATTATGGGAAAAGGAGATGCTAAATCATTTACCGGCAAGCTATTTCGGAAATCGTATGGAAAATATAGATATAGGAGGAAGAAGAGGAAAACACATAAAAAGATTCCTGCTACATTAATAAGTGCATTAAAACCATATATATCAGCAAATATTAATAAGGCAGAACACAAGTATGAGGTCAATTGCAACGATGAAAATTCCTTAACAGGCGCCCTATTAGACAATATAGAAGTTATGGACTGGCAATGTTGTGATGGCTGGAAATGGAAAATAAATTCAAAAAGATTAAAATCTATAAAGGAAGAACCCTTCATCGGCGCAGATGGAATAATTTCTATAAATATTGAACAAAATGGCCGTGTTGATAATAAATCAATACTTTTTCAAGCAAAGAGAAAAGAGAATATAAAGGAGAAAGAGATCATGGAGCAAATTGAAAAAATGAAAAAAGGTTTACCAAATGGAAATATGATCATTGTTTACGCTGAAAATGGCTATTATGCACAGACAGGAAATGATTACGGTAAAAATAATATGATTTCTCTTACAGATTTCTTATTTGATGTTTTTTTGGCTTGTAAACAAGGCGTATGGGGTAAAACGTACGATGATGTTAAAAAATACTGTGACCTTATGTATAAGATGGACATATATGCCAAAAAGGTGAAATAAGATTTTCATTGTCCCCTGACGGGAATAGGGTAGTGCGAAGGAAAAGAAAAAACATTAAACTATAAACAATTAAAAAAAGAAAATTATGTATCGGAATAATCAAATGGTTTGTGTACGCTGGCGGCCGCCGCCGGGCAAGGCAGGGCGGATGGGAGGGAGTTAAGAACTAAGAGTTAAGAATTTTAAAAAAGGAAAACTGAAAACTTTATAAAGT
The DNA here is from genome assembly GCA_031258755.1 of Prevotellaceae bacterium. Taxonomy (GTDB): domain Bacteria; phylum Bacteroidota; class Bacteroidia; order Bacteroidales; family UBA932; genus JAIRLC01. The sequence goes on along the minus strand of JAIRMK010000001.1, from coordinate 5,094 downwards.
AGGCAAAAGAAAAAAAATTATTATTATGAAAAAAATTGCAACAATCAGAACAAAATTCGATTTGTTGGGAAAATATAAACAATCGGATAAGTATCGAAATTTCTTGGGCAAACATAAAAGGGAATGGGAGAAGATATTAATAGGTGCTACGATAGATGAAATCCAAGGAGCCCTGTTTGAATACGGCGGTAAAGTAAAAGTAGATATAAAGAAAAGTCGTGAGGGATGCTGGAGAATATGTGCATATATTTTAGTTGTAACAAACCAAATGGTAAATGGTTTATATGAAATAATAAAAGGAAAAGAAGAAGACATTTGTGAAATTTTTGCAGAGAAACTGAATGAGAAAGCCAAAGAGCTTTTGGATAAACCTTCCGCCGACGAAATTATAGAGGTAATAGACTTTGAAATTACGCCTGATGGTAACAATGATGAGGAATGCGAAGAAGAATTAAAATAAAAACGCTTACGAGCCCCATTCGGACAAGGTTCTAACCTTGGTTGAACTATCTCCTGAATGGGTAAAAGTGCGTTGGCCTGATTGTCGTGCGAGCCGGCGAGGGCATGTGGGTGGAAGCGTACGACAATCTTGACTTTTCAGGAAACCAACCATTTTCCCCTTTATTTTTGTGCTATATAAAAAAATAATTCGTACTTTTGTCCTATTAACCAAAAAACAAAAAAGTTATGAAGTACAAATTAACCCAGCGGAAAAACCCGCAACACCCCGAACTGCAAGGCAAGTGGTATGCCTCGCCGGTGAACGACGGCAGAATAGACCAAAAAACCATCTCGGCGGAAATCGTGGAAATCTCCTCGCTCTCGCGCGGCGACGTGTCGAACGTCATCGAGAGCCTGATTGACACGCTGCCCAAATACCTGCTCATGGGCAAAAGCGTCAATCTGGGCGACTTCGGCACCCTGCGCCTCTCGTTCAGCAGCGCCGGCGTGGACGAGCCCGCCGACTTCCGCACTACGATGATTAACGGCGTAAAGGTGGTTTTCACCCCCAGCGTGGACTTTAAACATGCCATCGAAAACATTAAATTCGAGAAGGAATAAGTCGCCCCGCAGCTGCATACGTATCGAGATAAATTTCCGTCCGTATAAAAATAAATTTTCTCCCGCATGAAAATAAACTTCCGTGCGGGAGAAATTTTTTAAAAAAAACACTACCTTTGCATCGGTTTCATGCCTGAAATGTGATTTTTATCACATAATAAGCACGAAAAATGTGATTTTATGCATATAGAACGAGACATATTAACGCCATTAGCGGCCTGGAAAACCAGCGCCGGCCGGAAACCGCTTGTTATTCGCGGCGCGCGGCAAACGGGTAAGACATGCGCCCTTCAAGCCTTTGGCGCGCGCTGTTTTGCGCATACGGCCTATTTCAGCTTTGAACGGAACGACGAGCTATACCGGCTTTTTGAAGCGACAAAAGACCCGCAACGCTTGCTGAGCCAGTTGGCGATGCACACGACTGCGGCCATTGTGCCGCAGGACACGTTAATTGTTTTGGATGAAATCCAGGAGTGCAACAAGGCATTGAACAGCTTGAAATACTTCTGTGAAGATGCGCCCGAATATGCCGTAGTGGCCGCCGGTGCGCTGTTGGGCGTATCGCTGTCGAAAGGCGACAGTTTTCCTGTGGGCAAGGTTGATTTTCTGCACATGTATCCGCTTACTTTCAGAGAATTTTTGGCTGCCGACGCACCCGACCTTTACCATTTTGCGGAGCATTTAAACGGCGTGGAAGAAATTCCTTTAATCCTGTTCAACCGCTTAACCGAATCGTTCCGCCGTTACCAGGTCACAGGTGGAATGCCCGAAGCAGTGGCCGGTTTTTTGGATAACAAAGGTATGGAAAAGGTAGAAGCGGTTTTGCAGGCTATCCTCGACGCCTATTCGCTTGATTTTGCCAAGCACGCCGAAAAAAGGGATATTCCGAAAATCACGGACATTTGGAAATCCATCCCCTCGCAGCTTTCCCGCGAAAACCGCAAGTTCCTTTACAAATTGGTCAAGCCCGGCGCCCGTGCGCGTGAATACGAAGACGCTTTACTGTGGTTGCAACATGCGGGACTGGTACACCGTGTTTATGCCAACACCAAGCCGGCTTTGCCAATAAGCGCTTACGACGACTTGTCGGCATTCAAAGTCTATCTTTCGGATATTGGTTTGCTGCGCCGGCTGGCCAAACTTCCGCCCGAAATCATGCTTAACAGTAGCCCGTTGTATTCCGAATTTAAGGGTGCGATGACCGAAAATTATGTCTTGCAATCACTGGTTGCACAGTTTGAAGTTATGCCTCGTTACTGGACTTCCGAAGGCAGGGCGGAGGTGGACTTTATCATTCAAAATGGGTTGGAAATTATTCCGGTTGAAGTAAAATCGGCACATAGCATAGCTGGGAAAAGCCTGCATGTTTATAATGAAAAGTATGCGCCGGCTTTGCGCATTCGCTATTCGTTTAACAACCTGAAACAAGATGGGAATTTGCTTAATATCCCTGTCTTTTTGGCAGACTGGACGCTGCCTATTCTAAATGCAAGTAAGGCGTAAAGCGAAACTCTTAACTCTTAGTTCTTAACTCTTAGTTCTTAAAAAAACCATTCCTTTTGACGCAGTTTCTCCTCCTTGCGGCGGGCTACAAATATTTTTTCCCCGCTTGTGGGGTCGATGCCCGAATAAAATATGGCCGAGGCATGCGTCATAGGCGTGGGCGTGAAGTCCTGCACCTGCTCGGGTTGCAGGCGCAGCGTCGCCAGTTTCTTTGACAGTTCCCGCATGTCTTTTTCCGTGCAGCCCGGATGTCCCGAGATGAAATAGGGGATGAGCTGCAAACGCAAGTTCAGGCGTTTATTCTCGCGGTCGAACGCCGCTTTGAGGGTTTTAAACAGGTTGAAAGAAGGCTTTCGCATGGTGTGCAGCACGTGTGCCTCCGTGTGTTCCGGCGCCACTTTCAGCCGTCCCGACACATGTTTTTCCAGCAGCGCCGAAAAATACGCGGCGGCCGTGTCGTTAAGAAAACCTTTTTCATCTAAAAACAAGTCGTAGCGGATACCGCTGCCGATGAACGACTTTTTTATGCTCCTGTTCGCATCCACCGCGCGGTAAAGCGCCAGTAGCCGGCTGTGGTCGGTGTGAAGATTTTGGCATACCGAAGGGTAAATGCAGGCGTGCCGTTTGCAGGAGCGGCATAATTTTTCGTTCTTGCCTTTCATGCCGTACATGTTGGCCGACGGGCCGCCCAAATCGCTGAGGTAGCCTTTAAATCCGGGCAGTTTGGACACCTGTTCCACTTCCTGCAAAATAGAACGTTCGGATCGTGAAATGATTTGCTTTCCCTGATGGGCGGCAATGGTGCAGAAGCTGCATCCGCCAAAGCATCCGCGGTGAATGTTGATGGAGTTCTTTATCATGTCGTAGGCCGGGAGCCGTTTGCCGTCATAGCGCGGATGCGGCAGGCGCGTGTAGGGCAGCTCGAACACCGCATCGAGTTCTGCGCCGGTCATTGCCGGGTAGGGGGGATGTACCACCACAAACCCTTTTCCTGCGGGCTCTGCCAGCGTTTTGGCCTGCATGCTGTTCGCTTCATTTTCGATATGACGGAAATGTCCGGCGAACTTTTTCCTGTCGCGCAAACATTCCTCAAACGAAGGCAGCATAAGGGTTGCTGCGCCCGGATGGGTGGCGCTGACAATAGCGGTTTGCGGAATATCATGCCATGCGCCGCCGGCTTGCATGCGTCGCGCTACTTCACGAATGGGTTTCTCGCCCATGCCGTACACCAGTATGTCGGCGCCGCTCTCTATCAATACCGACGGTTTGAGCGTGTCGTTCCAATAGTCGTAATGCGTAAGCCGCCGCAGTGAAGCTTCGATGCCGCCAAGCACCACAGGCGTGCCGGGATATAATGTTTTTAATATTTTCGAATATACGGTTACGGCATAATCGGGTCTGAAGCCGGCTTTCCCGCCGGGCGAGTAGGCGTCGTTGCTGCGCAGCCGCTTGTTTGCGGTGTAGTGGTTCACCATGCTGTCCATTCCGCCCGAAGTGACGCCAAAGAACAGGCGCGGGGCGCCCATTTTTTTGAAATCGCGCAAGTCGTCGCGCCAATTCGGTTGCGGCACGATGGCCACCCGCAGTCCTTCGGCCTCCAATACCCTTCCGATTACGGCCGCTCCGAACGCCGGATGGTCGATGTAGGCGTCGCCTGTAAAAATAATGACGTCCGGTTTATCCCAACCCAGTGCCACTATTTCCTTTTTGGAGGTCGGCAAAAATACCGGTTTATGCGCGGATAAAGTTTTCAATATTTTCTGCGGTTAGTGCGATTACCCGTGTGCGGGCTTCCACGCTTCCCCATGCCACGTGCGGGGTCAGTACCAGCTTTTGTTTATTTTTCACACACAGGTAGGGATGGTCGTCGGGTATCGGTTCCTGTTCATACACGTCGATGGCGGCGCCGCCAATCAAATCATTGTCGAGCGCTTTGGCCAGGTCGGTTTCATTCACAATGCCGCCGCGTCCCATGTTCACCAGCAGCGCGGTGGGTTTCATCGTTTGCAGTTCCGCGTATCCTATCAGGTTTTTTGTTTTTTCGTTCAGCGGGGCGTGGATGGATACGATGTCGCTTTGTTGCAACAGCTCGGCTAAGCTGAGGCAGGGATAGTCGGGACATTTGTTTTGTCCCGATGTGGAATAATAGCTGACTTTCGCCCCGAAAGCGCCGGCCACGCCGGCCACACGTTTCCCTATGGCGCCCAGCCCGATGACGCCGAACGATTTTCCGGAGAGCTCCTTAAACGTGCGTCCGAAATGTGTGAATATCGGCCCTGTGCTGTAAGCGCCGCTTTTCACATAATAGTCGAAGTAAAAAATGCTGTTTGTAAGTGCAAGCAGTGAAGCAAAAGTGGATTGCACTACGCTTTCCGTAGAATAGCCGGCCACGTTTTTCACCGCAATGCCTTTTTGGGCGGCATAGGCCGTGTCGATATTGTTCACGCCCGTAGCGGTTACGCATATCAGTTTCAGGCTGGCGGCGACGTCTATTTCGGGCTGGCGTAGCGACACCTTATTGGTGATGAT
>JAIRMK010000131.1 GCA_031258755.1 Prevotellaceae bacterium | reverse complement strand
AAACGCCATATCATACATCTTACATTAACCATTAATCACTAACCATTAATCACTAAAAAAAAAGGGCCGCCGGCTTGCAACAGATGATATAAGAAGAAAGAAGAACTAATCACCAGCAGACCCTTTGTCAATGAACAATGTTTTTAGTAACTAAGAACTAAGAGTTAAGAACTAAGAATTTCATTAATCATTAGCACATTGTTTTTGTCTATTATCTAAAAATCTATGTTCTATTGTCTGTTTTCATTAATCACTAACCATTAATCATTAATCACTAATTCCATATATACAATAAAATAACATATCGCAAAAACATATTGCAATGCACACAAAATAATTAAGAAAATCAATCGTAAACCGTAAGTCTAAAATCGTAATTTTTAGTTCTTAACTCTTAACTCAATAAGGTAGCGCGAGCCTGTAGATAATTTATTAATTGGAGGTCTTACAAAACCTGTTATGTAAATAAATTAGGCCCACACCTATTTTTTTTCAAGCACTATAATAAATAAATTGGATGAGAAAAAAGGAAAATGTGGGCGCCAACTTTATTCCTTAATACATAACATTCGAAAATTTGTAAGTTTCCAATTAAAGTACTAAAAGCGAGCGCCAACAAGTAATAAAAAGAACGTATGATCATTTCACGCGGCAAATATACATACAATTTTCAAAACTCCAAATATAAAGATGTTAAATTGTGTTATAAAAATTTACTTTTTTATTTGGCTGTGCGAAAAAATATTTCGTTTACCACGCAAACAACGGTCGTGCAGCCATCATTTGGCGCACTTCTTCGCGCACGAGTGCAATCTCCTGTGTGTCGTCGGCGTGGCTCAGCACGCGGTCGATGAATGCCACAATGGGCGCCATGTCGGCTTCTTTTAACCCGCGGGTGGTGACGGCTGCCGTGCCTACCCGGATACCCGACGTTTGGAACGGCGATCGCGTATCAAACGGCACCATATTTTTATTTACCGTAATATCGGCGGTAACCAGCGCCTTTTCGGCTACTTTGCCGGTAAGTTCGGGGAATTTAGGGCGCAGGTCAATCAACATTAAATGGTTGTCGGTGCCGCCCGAAAATATTTTGTATCCTTTGGCAATAAATTCTTTTGCCAGCACAGCCGCATTCTTCTTCACCTGTTGTTGGTATGTTTTATATTCGGGTTGCAGGGCTTCAAAGAAAGACGCCGCTTTGGCGGCAATCACATGCTCGAGCGGGCCGCCTTGAACGCCGGGAAATACGCTGGAGTTGAGCATGGCCGACATCATTTTTATTTCGCCTTTCGGCGTTTTCACTCCCCACGGATTTTCAAAATCTTTTCCCATGAGGATAATACCGCCGCGCGGCCCGCGCAGGGTCTTGTGGGTGGTGGAAGTCACGATGTGCGCGTGAGGCAGGGGCGAGTTCAGCAATCCCGCAGCAATCAATCCCGCCGGGTGTGCCATGTCTATCATGAGCAAGGCGCCCACTTTATCTGCAATTTGCCGCATGCGGGCGTAGTCCCAGTCGCGCGAATAGGCCGAAGCGCCGCCGATAATCAGTTTCGGGCGATGTTCCAGCGCCTGCTTCTCCATCATGTCATAATCGATCAGTCCGGTGTCTTCCTTCACGCCATACGACACGGCTTTATACCACAACCCCGACAGGTTTACCGGCGAGCCGTGCGAAAGGTGTCCGCCATGCGCCAAATCGAGGCCTAAGAAAGTGTCGCCGGGTTTCAGACAAGCCATGAATACCGCCATGTTTGCCTGTGCGCCGGAATGGGGCTGCACATTGGCATAACCGGCGCCGAATAATTGGCACAATCGGTCGATAGCCACCTGTTCACTTTGGTCAACCACTTCGCATCCGCCGTAATAACGGGCGCCGGGATATCCTTCGGCATACTTGTTGGTGAGTACCGAGCCCATCGCCTCGAGCACTTGTGCGCTTACGAAATTTTCCGATGCAATAAGCTCAATGCCATGCAATTGTCGTTCTTCTTCCTTCTTAATCAGTTGAAACAATTGGGTGTCGCGTATCATAATATAATGAGTTTATCTTACAAATGTAATAAAATATTTTGACTATACAAAGCGAAATCGTATCTTTGTTCGCATGGAAATAACATTGATTTTTATTCTTATTTTGCTCGCGGTTAATGTCGCGGTATTTTTTTTCGTAGCTCGCCGGAAAACGGCAGACGAACCTGTCAACGTGGTGTCCCGCACCCTTTATGACGAGTTGAAGGGGGAATTGCAGAAGAAGGAAGAGGCCTTGATTAGCGCCACTTCCGAACTTGCGCAAGTACGCGAACGAAACGTCATTTTATCGAAGGAAATGGAAAAGATGCAGGATACGTTTCGCGTGGAGTTTAAAAATATGGCCAATGAACTGCTCGAAGAGAAAAGCAAGAAGTTTACCGAACTGAACGAGAAAAATATCGGTAATATTTTGAAACCGTTGAAGGAGCGTATTCAGGATTTTGAGAAGAAGGTGGAGGAAACTTACAGCCGGGAAACCCGTGAGAAAACCGCGTTGCGCAAGGAGCTGGAGCAGATGATGAAGCTCAACAAACAGGTGAGCGACGACGCGGTGCGCCTGACCAATGCCTTGAAAGGCGACAGCAAGGTGCAGGGCGACTGGGGAGAGATACAACTCGAGCTGCTGCTCGAAAAGGCAGGACTGTCGCGCGATATACATTATCGCAAACAGGAAAATTTTAAAACCGACGATGGCCGTAATGTGCGTCCCGATTTCATCATTAATTTGCCCGAAGACAAACATTTTGTAATTGACTCGAAAGTGTCGCTCACCGCGTATGAGAATTATTACAATGCCGAAGATGAGGGGCAAAAAGCCAAATGTTTACAGGAGCATTTGGCCAGTTTAAATCGCCATATGACCGATTTAAGCAGCAAGAACTACCAGCAACTTTATGGCATCAACCCGCCCGATTATGTGTTGTTGTTTGTGCCGCTGGAGCCCGCACTGACATTGGCGTTGCGTGAGGATAATACATTATTCGAAAAAGCGTTGAACAAGAATATCGCTCTGGTATCGCCTTCCACGTTGTTGGCCACTTTGCGCACCATCTCGTTTATCTGGAAACAGGAAAACCAGAAGCGCAATGTGCTTGAAATTGCCAAAGAAGGGGGCGCGCTTTACGACAAGTTCACAGGCTTCGTGGAAGACCTCCTTGCAGTGGGGAAGCGACTGATTGATACCAAGAAAGAATATGACGGCGCCATGAATAAATTATGCGAGTCGCCGAAAAAAGGCGATACGATTATTGGCCGTGTACAACGCTTGAAGGAATTGGGCGCCAATGCCACCAAGCAGTTGCCGCAAAATCTGCTGGACAGGAGCGAGTAGCAAAGCGCATACGGTATGAAAAGCTGGAGAAAAAATATATCCATATACCTTACAGGTATTGTCATTTTTGTTTTTTTTAATGGCAGCCATACCGCTAAAACGGTGTCGTTAAAAGAACAAATCGGTCAGATGCTGATGGTGGGGTTTAGAGGCATGGAGCTGTCGCCGGACAACCATATTGTGGCGGACATTACGGAATTGAATGTGGGTGGTGTTATTTTGTTCGACTATGACATGCCGGGTAAAAGATACGGTAGAAATATTAAAAGTCCGCAGCAACTGAAAAAGTTGAATGTGGATTTGCAAAACCTGACGGATACCAAATTGCTCATCGCCATTGATCAGGAAGGGGGAAGGGTAAACCGTTTGCGTACGGTATATGGCTTTCCGCCCACGGTTTCGGCGAAATTTCAAGGCAAAATTGATGCTAACGATACCACAATGAAGTATGCCGCGCACACAGCTGCCACATTGGCTTATTTAGGATTTAATCTCAATTTCGCACCCTGCGTGGATGTCGATGTAAATCCGTTGTGTCCGGTTATCGGGAAATTGGAGCGCAGTTTTTCTGCCAATCCGGATGTGGTGTCGAAACATGCGGAAATATGGTTGATGGAACAAGCCAAACAAGGTGTTACGGGTTGTATCAAGCATTTTCCGGGGCATGGCAGTGCAAGGGCCGACACGCACATTGGCATGGCCGACGTAACCGGCACATGGACTGCTGCAGAATTGGAACCTTATCGCAGGCTGATACGGACAGGAAACGTGCAGGCGATCATGACGGCGCATGTGTTCAATGCGAAACTCGACGCCCGGTATCCGGCCACCATGTCGGAGGCGGTGATTACCGGCCTGCTGCGCCGTCAGCTGGGGTTTGAAGGGGTCGTGATTACCGATGACCTGGCCATGGGCGCACTGGTTGATCATTACAGTCTGGAAGAGATATTGGTGCATGCGGTGTTGGCCGGCGCCGACGTGTTGTGCCTGTCGAACAACGGCGAAACGTATGACCCGCATATTGCACGAAAAGCGTCGGATATTCTTTTCAAAGCGGTGCAAAACGGCCGGATACCGCTGCAACGCATCAACGAGTCGTACGCACGGATTATGAAGCTTAAGCAGAATATTCCTTTATGACCACGTGCCTTCTCACTACAGCCTACTGGCCGCCGGTACAGGCTTTCTGTAAAATGGCCGATGCCGCCACGCTTGTACTCGAACAACATGAACATTATGTGAAACAAACTTACCGGAACCGTTGCCTGATTTATTCGGCCAACGGCGTACTGCTGCTTACCGTTCCTGTAACAAAAACGCCGGGCATGAAAATGCCCATCCGCGATGTGCGCATCGATTACAGCGAGCCGTGGCAACGGATGCACTGGAGAGCTATAGAGGCGGCTTACCGCTCATCGGCTTTCTTTGTATATTATGCCGATGATTTCCGTCCGTTTTATGAGCGGAAGGAGAAATTTTTGTTCGACCTGAATGAGCAAATCCTGCGGCTGGCGTTGGATTTAGCAGGATTGAAGGTGACAATAACCTACACCGGCAAGTTTGAGGCAAGAGACTTGACGTCAGCCTCAGCGCACGATGAATGTAGCGACGAGCGGTACCGGATTACGCCCAAACTTCCTTTTTCGGACGACAAAAAATTTAAGCCGCAACACTATTATCAGGTTTTTTCGTCCCGAAACGGTTTTGCGGCTAATTTAAGCGTGCTCGACCTGTTGTGCAACGAGGGCAACAACAGCCTTGCCGTATTACAACAGTCAATTGTTAGAACCGGTATGCCAGACTTAAGGTCATAAGATTTCTGGTGTAGGTTGCTTCCACCGGGCTTGAATAGGTATATAGCTGATAATTTTGTTTTTGCGTCCGAAATACATACGCCAAGTCAAGCATAATATCCCCAAAATTATATCCCGCGCCTATACCGAAATTGAAGGATGATTTAATATCGGCATTTGGCGCCGTATGGTATCCTCCCCCCAGGCGGGCAGCCAATCCTTTCCATACATAAAATTCGCTGCCTAATCGTACTGAAGATCCGAAATTACTTTCTTTTAACAAGGCATTACTGTCGTTTAACGTGGTAGCATCACCGTTGGTATTGGAATAGTGAGCCATGGCGTAAGGCGTCATTTCGTAATCAAGCGTAAGCAGCGCAATGTTTTGAATGGCGTAGCTAAAACTTATGGTAGCTTGCAGCGGCGTAATTAAACTGTA
>JAIRMK010000113.1 GCA_031258755.1 Prevotellaceae bacterium | reverse complement strand
TTTATAATCCGCAATGCGGCGCCTGTGCAGAAATTACCCCCAAAGTGTATAAGACTTACCAGAACTATAAAAACAAGGGGGTACAAGTGTTTGCCGTGTATGTGGATCGCGATAGCGACATGTGGATGAAGTATGTGACGGAAAATAAATACTTCGAATGGATAAATGTGTGGGACGCCGACGAAACGGCCGACATTTACAGCAAATACGATTTGCATGCCATTCCCATGATTTATTTGCTTGATAGAGACAAGGTCGTTAAAGCGAAAGACCTTGAGCAAAGCCACTTGGAATTATGGCTTAATCAGCTTACTTCGGCCGAATAAATTTTCAATCTTCAATCTTTTTTATCTGAATATCGTCTCGGAACGATTTAAAGTTCGTAAAACAAAAGGTTTTTTTATATTGAGCAGTATTCGTAAAAATCGGTGGCTTTGAGTTCAGCTAAAAATTGTTGCATTTGCGCGTCGCTCAAGTTTCGTACGGGCAGCCGGTAGTTTCCGCAATCTTTGCCGACAGCTTTCATGAATGCTTTTCCGGTAGCGCCTCCATATTTGTGTAAAAAGGTAATATATTCCGCCGCTTTTAACTGTAAAGCGCGTGCGGTTTCCATGTCAAATTTTTTGTAGGCTTCCATGATTTTAAGGTACACTGGAGCCGTATAGCCGTAAGTGCTGCCTACGGCGCCGGTAGCGCCGACAACCAGTGCCGACAGCAACATCTCGTCGCGTCCCCAAAGAATATTGTATTTTCTGTTTTTGTATTCCAAACAACGTTGGTAGTCCATCATGTTTTCATACGTATATTTAATACCGGCGAAATTCGGTATTTTCCCATCCACACAAGTTAATAAATCATACATATTATAAAATACGCCGGTAAAACTCGGTATGTGATAATAATAAAAGGGTAATGGTACGGCAGCGGCTATTTCAGCGCAAAATGCGGCCAGTTCTTCCACACCGGAGGGTTTGAAGTAATATGGCGCAGTCATGGCTACGGCATCAAGGTTGTACTGTTGGGCGGCCAACGCCAATTGTTTACATTCTGCGGCGCAAGTCCCGCCGAGAAATGCTATAATCTTGAAATTAACCGATTTATATTTACTCCAGGTTTCAAATAATTTTATTTTTTCGTTGAAAGTCAACGAACTACATTCTCCTGTGGTGCCGCCAATAAATACACCGGCTATACCGTTTCTTTTATAAAATTCAGCTAAATCGCTAATAATGTGCAGATTTATTTTTCCGTCCTTGCCAAAGGGTGTAAATGGCGCCGTAATTAAGCCTTCAATAGAGTTCATCATTTTGTAGTATTTGTTAAGGTGTAAAAATAATTTTTTTGCAAAAATATGATTTTTTTTGAATATTATGTATTATATATTAAATTTTTTTTATCTTTGCAGATAAATATTATTGCCAAAATTAATATAATTTATTTATACTATGATAATACGCGAAAAAACATTAGCCGAACAAACTGAAAAAAAAATGTTGGAATACATTAGTAACCACAATTTTAAAGTGGATGAATTACTTCCTACCGAAGATGAATTTACGGGAATACTGGGGGTGAGCCGCGTGGTAGTGCGTGAAGCATTAAGCCGTTTGCGGATGCTGGGTGTGGTGGAAACGCGACGGAAGCGAGGTACAGTATTGAAATCACCGGATTTTTTTGGAGGTATGCAAACCATCATTGATTCGGGTACCTTACAGGGTAATGCTTTGAAAGATTTATTCGAACTGCGCCTGATGTTGGAAATTGGCATGTCCGATTTTATTTTTATGCGTAAGACTGATGCCGATTTAGAACGCTTGCAGGCTATTGTGGACAAAGAGGAATTGACACTAAATACCGAGGAATCTATCCGCTTGGATATTAAATTTCACAGCATTCTTTATGAAATATCCGGAAATCAATCACTTAAAAAATTTCAACAATTACTTGAGCCATTATTTTCTATTTATGCACCCCGCGCAAAAAACTGGAAAGTAAAACAAATTATACAACATAATGGATTGCTTGAAATTCTTCGCAGGGGAAGTCCCGAAGCGTTCCGTACGGGTATGCGGTTACACCTGAGTACGCAATTTGAGAGCATGTCGGATATTTTTCAGGATTTGACTTGATTTGACCTAAATGTTAACTTAACCAACGCCAAAAAATACTATTCCATGAAACTGCATTTTTTTACATGTTTTTTACCACTGGCTGCCTGTTTGGTATTGTTACAGGCATGCACCTCTGTAAAAGATGCGACTGGACGCCTTGTGTTGCCGTCATTGCCTCCGGCAAACGGTTCAGCTCTCCAAGCCGGCGTGGCAGCGCCTTTTGCAGGCATTCACCAGGGCGTAATATTGTTGGCCGGCGGGTCTAATTTTCAAGAATGCCCGCTGGCCGAAGGCGGAGAGAAACAATACCATGATTATGTATATATATTACATAATTGTTTACAAGATACGGTACGATGGGAAGTGTCCTCAGTAAAATTTCCGGATAAAGCAGCGCATGGCGTAAGTATTTCGATCCCACAAGGCGTGGTTTGCATGGGTGGTAAAAATGCCGAACAGCATCTCTCGAACGTGTGGCTGATGCGCTGGAATGAACATAAACAAACCGTTGAGATGGAAGCGATGCCTGCATTACCTTATAATAATGCGGACATGGGCGGTGCGTTGGCAGGTAGCAGGATTTATCTGGCCGGTGGAGCGATTAACGGTAAAGCCGGCAATCGTTGTATTTATTTGGAGTTGTCGGAAGATGGAGAAAAAGCGTGGCAATCAGTGCCCGATTTTCCAGGTCCGGCTCGATTACAGCCGGCAGTGGCTGCACAGTATGATGGTAATGAAACTTGCTTGTATGTATTCGGTGGATACGATTTTGATGTGGAGACCAATGCTGTACCGGATATACTGACCGATGGATACAAATTTATCCCCTCACAACATCAGTGGGTTGCTCTTTCCACGATATGTGTCGATCATGAAACACGGGCCATGGTGGGCGCTTCCGCCATTTCTACAGGCCACGACAAGATTGTGTTTTTAGGCGGTGTGGATAAAACATTGTTTTTTTATGATCAGGATATTGTCCGGCAAATTCGGCAGGCCCAATCGGCACAAGACACTTCGTTGCTTAAAGAATTGACTGCACAGCGCCGGCACTATTGGTTGCAACCTCCCGAATTTTTCAGGTTTAACAAGGATATTATCGTTTACCGCACGGTTACAAACACATGGGAAAAGGCCGGCGTGCTGCCAGGCCAGCCCTTCGCAGGAGCTGCTGTGGTCAAAGCAGACGATTATTTTATAATGATAAATGGAGAAATTAAGCCGGGCGTGAGGACAAATGAAGTATATGCTATTAATAGCACAGGAATAGCGAACAATTAAAAAAGTCGTGTCATGCAAAATAAGAAATTTTATCCGTGGTTGGTTGTCGGTATGCTTTGGGTGGTGGCATTGCTCAATTATTTGGATCGCCAAATGTTATCAACGATGCAGCCCTATATGAAGATAAACATAGCCGAATTGAATGTTGCAGCAAATTTCGGCCGGCTCATGGCTGTTTTTCTTTGGATTTATGCTTTTTTGAGCCCTGTTTCCGGTATTATTGCCGACCGGCTAAATCGTAAATGGCTCATTGTGGGAAGCCTGTTTGTGTGGTCGGGCGTGACCATGGCGATGGGTTATGCCGGAAGTTTTAACCAATTGTATTTTTTACGCGCCGTTATGGGTGTCAGTGAAGCCTTCTATATTCCTGCAGCCCTGGCGTTGATTGCCGACTATCACGAATCCAAAACACGTTCGTTGGCCGTTGCCTTGCATACCACCGGCTTTTATCTTGGGCAGGCACTTGGCGGTTTTGGCGCCACTATTGCGGCCGTTTCATCATGGCAATTTACATTTCAGTCGTTCGGACTGGCCGGACTGGCCTACAGCCTTGTGTTGATGTTTTTCCTTCGGGAGAAAAAAGGATACCATATAGATGCATCACAAAAGATTACCTTAAAACTTGAATTTACACAAGCGTTGAGAGGCGTGGGGTTGTTGCTTGGAAATATTACATTTTGGGTCATTTTGTTCTATTTTTCAGCGCCCAGCGTGCCGGGATGGGCGACCAAAAGCTGGCTTCCGACGTTATTTGCCAATACCTTGGGGATGCCGATGGAAAACGCCGGGCCGTTATCGACTATTACGCTTGCCGCCGCTTCGTTTATTGGCGTATTAATAGGCGGCACATTGTCCGACAGGTGGGTGCAGAAGAATTTGAAAGGCCGTATTTATACCGGTGTTATCGGTTTGGCGCTCACGTTACCGGCTTTGTTCCTATTGGGGTTCGGGACGTCTATCTTTCCGGTGTTTGCAGGAGCTGTGTGTTTTGGGATGGGCTTCGGGATGTTTGACGCCAACAATATGCCGATTTTATGCCAATTCGTATCTCCCCGCTACCGGGCTACCGGTTACGGATTATTAAATTTAGCCGGTGTTTCGGCCGGTGCATTTGTGACCAAAATACTCGGCCAATCGGTTGATGCCGGCCATTTGGGACGGGATTTTGCCTTCTTGGGTATTGTAATCGTGATAGCCATCATTCTTCAATTAACCGTGTTAAAACCTAAAACAGCCAATATGACCACATGAGTTTTCATCTATAAAGAATATAAGTTATGCAATTATTTAACCTTAACAAATAAATTTAACCTTTATGCAACGTAAACAAATTTATGGGAAGCAGTCGATCCCGTTTCGTAAAATACTTGGAATAGTTTTTACGATGTTGACTGCATCATTATTACAGCTATCTGTGGGTTTTGCCCAAGCAAAGATAACTGTAACGGGCACTATTACGGACGAAACCGGGGAACCTCTACCGGGCGTCTTTGTTTCGGTAAAAGGAGCAACCAGTAACGCGACCATTGCTGATGTTGATGGCAAATATACCATCACCGTATCCGGCAACGAAGCTGTATTGGTTTTTTCTTTTATGGGTTACGTTACCGATGAAATTGCTGTGGGGAGCAGAGCGGTAATTAATGTAAAAATGAAACCGGATATTAGAGTAATGGAAGAGATCGTCGTTATCGGATATGGGAAACAGAGCCGGGAAACTATTACCAGTTCCATTTCGAGAGTGACCGAAGAAGAATTTAAGTATGCGCCTACCGTTAATCCGTTGGCGCAGTTACAGGGAAAAGTAGCCGGCCTTACCTTGCAAGTGAAAGACGGCCAACCGGGCGCCACCCCGGAGGTCTTTATTCGTGGCGGCGCTTCTACCTCTCCGGAAGGTGACGCTCCGTTGATTATCGTGGACGGTGTAGTGGGTGCGATGAGAAACATCAGCCAAATAAACCCCGACGACATCGAATCCATACAAGTCTTGAAGGATGCCGCCTCCACAGCCATTTACGGGGCAAGAGCGGCTTACGGAGTTATTATTGTTACGACAAAAACCGGTAAGCTGAACAGCAGGCCTGCGGTAAATGTCAAGTATGTGGCGGGGGTAGAAGAGATGGGGAGAACGTATAATTTCACTTCAGCCCGCGATTACGTTTACATCAGTCGGTTGAATACGATGAAGTTCAATACCGGAAATCCCAATCAATTTTTATCGAACGGCACGTACGGCATGTCCACGGGAAATCCGCGAAATTCGAAAAATACGCTGGAATTTGTAGATGTATATATCAACAATTACGGGGCCGATTATGTGACCGATCTCATCGAAAACCAGGGGTGGGAAACGATGATTGATCCGGTGACGGGCAGGCGGTTGCTATTTAAGGAAACAAACTACCAGGATGTAACTTTTCAACAAGCGTTCAAACAGGATTTGAGTGTAAACATTAGTGGTGGCGGAGAAAAAAACTCTTATTACGCCGGGGTTGGCTATGTGGATCAGGACGGCATAGTTGCCGGCACGTTTGTCAAAAATTTGAGTTTTATACTCAACGACACGTATATGCTGCATAAACAGGTAAAAGCGGATTTAAGTGTAAGTTACCAGTACAGGACGCATAATGTTATCGGAAACTATCAAAATGTATTGAACAGGTCGGTAACCATGCCGTTTACCTACCGTCTTACTTATGAAGACGGGCTTCCCGCACCGGGAGAAGGCGTGACATCATTCCGCAACCGGAATCATGAAATTTATTACCGCGACCAATATAATGATAACAGTCTTTACCGGACTACCATACAGGGCGGGTTGGTATGGGATATTTTACCGGGCTTATCGTTAAATCCGCATGTGTCATACTTCAATACGGAAGGCCTGTACAATAGATTTGAAGCCTACAATGAAGTCAATAAAAACAGGAATGCCTCTGCCCAGCATGATAAATGGCGCGATTTTCAAACAGACATTCTGTTAAATTATGGTAAGGATTTCTTTGGAAAACATCATGCCGACGTTGTGTTGGGGACCAGTTATATCAACACGTATCAATATGTGTTGTCCGGATCCGGATATGGCGCCCCCACCGACAATGTGAAGACCTTAAATGCAACGGCGGAAGAAACGCAAAGAATATCATCCACTGAAACAAGAGATGCTGTTTTAAGCTTTTTCGGCCGTATAAATTATGATTATCACAAAAGATATTTATTCTCCGTATCGTTACGTGCCGATGGGTCGTCGAAGTTTTCCGAAAATCACAAATGGGGCTATTTCCCGGGTGTTTCGGGTGGGTGGAATATACATAATGAGAATTTCTGGAAATCAATAAAACCGTATGTGTCCACATTAAAATTGAGGACGAGTTGGGGACAAACAGGGAACAATGAATTATCGCTTTATGATACGCAAGGCCGCTATAACCCCGATTACGTGTATATGGGGCAAGTGGGCATACAGAATACCACCTTAGCCAATAAAAACCTCAAATGGGAAACAACCACTTCGTTTGATCTTGGTGCAGATATTGGCCTTTTTGATAACCGGGTTAGTCTATTGGTGGACTATTACAATAAACTTACTGTCGATCGCTTGTTTTCTATGCCGATGATTAATACTTCCGGATTTTCCAGTGTGATGAGTAATTACGGTTCGCTTCGCAGTACCGGTTTTGAAGTAGAATTGTCCGCAAAAGTGTTAAAAATTAGAGATTTTGAATGGGATGCCAGTTTTACCTTTTCTTTCAACCGGTCTATTGTCGAAGAGTTGCCGGAGAATGGAGAAGATAAGAACCGTATTGGCGGCAACACGGTTTATGACTCGGCTTCCCAGTCGTACATCAGGGTTGGCGGATTTGCCGAAGGGGAACGCTATGGCGGCCGCTGGGCATACCAGATGATTGGGGTATATGCTACCGATGCCGATGCAGCCAATGCGCCTTTTGATGAAGTGGCCAACGGACGGCAAAAAGAAGGTGGTGATGCCATTTGGGCTGATTTGAACGGCGATGGGCGAATTAATCATTATGATATGGTATTTATGGGATATATTCGCCCGGATAAGATAGGGGGGATGGTCAATACTTTCCGGTATAAAAATCTTTCCATTCGTTTTGTGATGGACTTCGCAGTGGGGCATGTGATCGACAATGCCTTCCGCGGCCGCTCCATTGCCAGTGCAAGAAATAACAACATGACGCTGACCGATGTGATGGGCGACGATATATGGAATGAACAAGGTGACATTGCCACTATCCCGAAATATTCTGTCCGCAGTGACGCCGATTACAGCATCCGGAATCATTTAAGAACCGGTGAGAGTTTAGCGGGAAGTAGCGGATATATAACAGCCAATTCGTTATATTACAAGAAAGGTGATTTTTTGGCCTTCCGTGAAATATCGTTCTCTTATAATTTGCCGGAACAATATGCCAGGAAAATTTTCATGAAAGGTTGTGAAATTTTCGGCGGCATTTATAACCTTGGCTACATTACCGAATATGACGGATTGATGCCTGAAATATATACAGGCAACGACAATGGCACATATCCTCGCGCCCGTCAATATAACATTGGTGTGAAATTAATTTTTTAACATAATATAAAACAGATATGAAAAAAATAATCACTATATTTTCCATAGTACTCCTTTCGGTAGGATGCAACGAACTTTTAGACGTTAAAGTAACCTCCTATATCACCAATGACAGCTATTGGCAAGGGGAAGGAGATGTGACGGGCTACATGAACGGGATTTATGTGGATCTGCGGGATCAAATGAATGCCACGTATGGGCACCGTGAAGAACGTAGCGACGCTTTTGTCGCCGGACTGGAAGGCTCCGTGTCAAATGCATGGGCACAGAACCTGACCGATGCCAATGCGCCCAGTTGGGGCAGTTACTACACCTTGAATCATCACTGCAATCTGGTCATCAAATATGGGCCGACCACCGAGCCGAATACGGCCAATGTGAAGCGGGCTGTAGCATCGGCTTATGTGTTGCGTGCCTACAATTACTTTATGTTGATTCGTATATGGGGCGATGTGCCCATTGTATTAGAGCCCACCGAATCCAACAGTATCCCGCTGCCTGTGAGAGCGCCGGCGGCTGATGTGATGACGCAAATTCTGAACGACATCGAAGAAGCAATAAAGTTGTTTCCTGAAAATGGCTACGTGGATAAGAATACCGTATCCAAACCGGTGGCGTATGCCTTGAAAGCCGATGCCTTGCTGTGGAAGAACAAAGTGTTGGGCGGAACCAATCAAGATTTGTTAGACGCTATTGATGCCGCCGACCAGGTGTTAGCGTCGGGGGTTAATCTGCTTCCTAATTTTGCAGATGTGTTTTCTGTGGATAATAAGAAAAACGAAGAAATCATTTTTGCCTTATATTTTGGACGTGAGGAGAAATCGGATCATTATGGAAGTCGTCTGAAACCGCGTGATATTTTTGTGAACACGGCACAGAATAAAAATAATTTGGCGTATGCCGTTCAGACAAGGGCAAGAAGTGTTTATGCGCCAAGCGATGCGATTAAAAATATTTATACATCGGCCAACGATGTTCGGAAAGCTGCTTCTGTTATCACGGCTATTGATGCCTCCAGTAATGTTATCGGTAGTTTTGATAACAAATTCAGGGGTAAAGATTATGATGGCGCAGGCGATCGCTATTATGAAGATGATTTGATTATATATCGTGCAGCCGAAATGATACTGTTCAAAGCCGAAGCGCTTGCTGCCTTAGACCGTATTCCGGAAGCTATTGTGGAATTGCAAAAAATAAGAGACCGCGCACATTCCGGGACTTATACCGGGGCTACGGATAAACGGTCTGTGGAGCGGGAAATTTTAGATGAGCGATTCCGCGAGCTGTGGCTGGAACAGCGCCGTTGGCCTGATTTGGTGAGATTTCACTACGGCAACACGATTAATGTGTATAATGAAGTGCCTAATTTGGTTGGGAAGACGATCCCCTTATTTTATCCTATTTTGCAAACGGAAATTAATTTGAATCCGAATCTGGATCAAACGACTGGGTACAATTTTTAATCAACCAGCTAACTTTTATCTTTTATGAAAACAAATAAAATAATATGTGCTATGTGGCTAACCGGTTTTCTAACGGTGGCCGGTTGTATAGGCGACGATACCCCCTCGCCGGGTGTGGGGCCTCAGCCTCCTTCACCCACTCCGGAAGACCCTCCGGCTGATGTGGTGGTGTACAAAAAAAATGAACAATCCTACAATTGTTTCCGTATTCCTGCTATTATTAAAACAAAAGCCGGAACACTATTGGCTTTTGCAGAAGGACGGCGTTCCAGTTGTGGCGACGAAGGAGAAATTGACCTGGTAGTTAAACGTTCTTCAGATGAGGGAAGGACATGGAGCGACTTGCAGGTTATCTGGCACGATACGGGAAATACTTGTGGAAATCCGGCGCCGGTAGTGGATCAACGCAATGGGAAAATTCATTTGTTAATGACATGGAATTTGGGTAGCGATGCGATCGGGACGATCAACAACGGAACAAGCACCGATACACGAAGGGTATATGTTACTTCTTCGGATGATAATGGTGTGACATGGGCTACGCCAAGGGAAATAACCACCAATGTCAAAAAAACGGAATGGGGCTGGTATGCTACCGGCCCTTGTCATGGCATACAGCTTGAGAAAGGAGACCAAGCCGGACGGCTGGTTATACCCTGCGACGACATTGAGTTGCGTGCCCAAGGTGGGAAAGGTCATGCCCATTTGATTTATTCAAACGATGGTGGAAATACCTGGGCGTTGGGTGGCGTCACGCCAACCCATGCCACCTTGAACCCTAATGAGAGCGCGGTAGCGGAACTCTCCGACGGACGCCTTTTGTTAAATTGCCGGTGTAGCAATAATAATAATTTACGGGTCATTTCCAGAAGCACCGATGGCGGCCTTACCCTGTCGAACGTAGAAATAGCTTACGGATTTATCGACCCGGTATGCCAGGGAAGCCTGTTGTCTGCCAATGTAAATGGTACACATACGTTATTCTTCTCTAATCCGGCAAGTGCCACCCGTACGAATATGACCTTAAAAATGAGTACGGATGATGGCGCCACGTGGCCAAAGGCGTATAACGTACATGCGGGGCCGTCGGGATATTCCGATATTGTGATGGTGTCGGACGCTCAAATAGGGGTGCTTTTTGAAAAAGGAACATCTGCCTATAACGAAACTATCGCTTTTAAAGTAATAAATGTTGTCGATTTCTATTAAATAAAAAAATATGCGCGTTATGAAAAATATTATTATCCTTTTTTCTCTTTTAGGATTCTTATTTGTTTCCTGCAAAGATGAAGAGAATACCGAAATGGTAGCCGAATTTACCGTTTCCATAGAAGATGTTCTTGCAGGGCAATCTGTTAATTTCTTTGATCAAACGCAAGGAAATCCCTCTTCATGGAATTGGACATTTCCGGGAGGAACACCCGAAACATCCAATTTGTCTTGTCCTACAGTAGTGTACAATCAACCCGGCCAATATT
>JAIRMK010000094.1 GCA_031258755.1 Prevotellaceae bacterium | reverse complement strand
TTACCGTTTGAATTTTGTTGTTTTTTAGTAGTCATTTTAGTGATGGTTAAAATTATAGTGCAAAAATAAACAATAATTTATTATTTGCAAAAAATATAGGGGGAAAGAACCGGCTTTATATCATATAATATTTTCTCTGTCGTCATAGCTTTACTTTCAAAAAGTGTTTATTAAACAAACAATCGCAGAATATAATTCTACCGCCGTTATTCGTACAATCAAGGATGTCGTCCACGCGGTTGTGTCCCACTATTTGCGTGTATCCTTGTAATGGTTCACGCAGTTCGCGTATGTCCGCCCAAAAAATGCCGCCTTCTTTATTCACTTCGCCGCCACGGTAAAAGCCGCATTGAAACAGGGGTTTTAGCTGTTCCGGCGTTGGATTGTTCAACTGGTCGGCAATGTTTTTCGTAAGGTCTCCTTTAAAATCCTCCACAAACCAGCTATGGATAACGCCGGCGTGGGTAAACAAACAAGTGTCTTCCTGATGGGCAAATTTGAACAAGTGATAGTTTTTCCGGAATATTTCTGAAATTTCCGGCGCCAACGCATAGTTAAATCGCGTGCTTAACACCGATTCTTCTACGAAATAGTGCAAGTCATGGTTGCCGAGTAAGAGTATCACCTCATCGGGATGCGTTTTCTTAAAGCGAATGATGTCCTGCAGATTTTTAATGAGTGCTTTATCGCCAATTTTCTCGTAAGGATCGAGATAGTCGCCCAAAAAGATGTAGCGACAATTTGGTTGCTCCTTAATAATTTCCTTCCAATAGGTGGAGCCGTGCACGTCGCCAATAATAATGGTTGATGTCATATAGTCGAAAAATTTATCTTGCAAAGATACACTTTATTAGCTTTGCTATCATTATGCGTAGCTTCGGTATGGTAGATAGCATATACAAGCCTTTTTTGGTGAAAGCTTTGGGGAGCATACGTGTTTTTGCTCCAATTGTTCCGCCAAACTCTCAATATCGTCCCGTCTGGCTATTTGTGTTACCCAATTTTGCGGAATATTATTAAATCCGTACAAAAGTCCTGCAAGTCCTCCCGTCACGGCTGCCGTTGTATCGGTATCATCCCCTAAATTTACAGCTTTCAGCACTGCCTCTTTATAGTCGGTAGTGGTCAGCAAACACCAGATACTTGCTTCCAGTGTGTGTAGCACATAGCCATCACTGTAAATATAGTCATCCGCTAATTCTGCAATGTTCCCTTTCAACAAGCGGTTGAAGACCTCAATCTCTTCTGGTTGGACGGAAAGCATACTCAAATGTGAAGGGATTGCTGTTTGCAAATTCTCATACGCCTCGAATTTATCTTTACCTTCCCATAATTGCCGGGCAAATTCGAGATAGTAAAAACACGCTATCACGGCACGAACATGCCGGTGTGTGATAGCCGAAACTTTATGGGTAACGGTATAACGTTGGTCAATGAGTTTATCGGACAAATAGAAAAACAACGGGGCTATTCGCATTAACGAGCCGTTGCCGTTATCACCTTCACCTGCACCGCCTGCATATTCGGGTTCTATTCCCCTTGCGATGCGGTTTATCGCAACACGCGTCGTAATTCCGACATCAAAAACAGTACCTCTTGCCGTCCAATAGCCGTGGTGCAACCATTGCACAAAATTCTCGCCAATGGCGTTCAGGTCAAAGTCATGGGTTAATGCTTCCGCAAGGCAGAATGTAAGTGAACTATCATCCGACCATGTTCCCACGGGCACCGGATAAGTACCGTAACCGATCATATCGATTACCGGATTCTTTCTAATTTCTTGCCGGCTTTTAAACTCCACCGGAACGCCCAATGCATCGCCCACCGCAACACCAAAAAGAACCGATTTTATATCATATAACATTCTTTCAGGTCTCATAAAGTGTTTGTTATTAATCGCAAAGATAAACAATAATTTTGTTATTTGCAATAATAATATAGAGAAAAACAAAAAAGAAAATTAAATGTTTTTTGTGCCTTTGTGGGTGCAATCGGCCGTCGCTTCCTGTGGCTTGTACATGCCCTGGCGGCGCATGGCTTCGTCGAAGTCTATCGCATAGCCGTCGAACTCGGGGCCATCCACGCACGTGAACTTCGTTTTCCCGCCCACCGTTACCCGGCACGAGCCGCACATGCCCGTGCCATCTACCATCAGCGTGTTCATGCTCACAGTGAGCGGCACGCCGAATGGCTTCGCTGCAAGCGCCACGAACTTCATCATCACCATGGGCCCGATGGCCACAAGCTGGGTGTAGGTGTGTTTTTCCTCAAGCAACGCTTTCATCTTATCCGTCACTAAACCTTTTATGCCGCACGATCCGTCGTCGGTCGTGATGAACACTTCATGCGCCACCGCCCTCATTTCCTTTTGCAGGATAAGCATGTCTGCATTTTTCGCACCAATAATCACATCGGCTTTTACGCCATGCTCCTGCAGCCATTTCACCTGCGGATATACCGGCGCCGTGCCCACGCCACCTGCAATAAATAAATAACGTTGCTTGCGCAATACTTCTTCCGGAAACCGTACAAATGCCGCCGGATGCCCCAGCGGGCCTGCCACATCCAATAAATAGTCACCCGCATTTTTATCGCAGATTTGACGGCTCGACGCGCCTACCACCTGTATCACTATCGTTACCGTGCCGTGCGTTGCATCGTAATCACAAATCGTAAGCGGAATACGCTCCCCCTTATCGTGGTTGCGCACAATGAGAAACTGCCCCGGCTGTGACGAACGCGCCAAACGAGGCGCTTCCACATCCATCAAAAAAATCCCTCCGGCCAGTTGCCGTTTCTCTACAATGGCATACATATTGTTTTTGTAATTTTTACAACCGGTTTAGAAATAATCCTTGTATTTCATCAATCACAGGTTCCAACTCCGGATCGAGTTCAAGGGCTTTTTTAAAATCGGCATCCGCCGCTTTCCACTCCCCAAGAACAAGGTAGGCAAGCCCTCTTTCTTTGAAATAACGGCCGTCATTGGATTGGAGCTCTATAGCTTTGGTGAAATCGGCTACCGCACTTTTGGCATTACTGTTGGCAATTTTCGTAATGCCGCGGTAATAATAAGCGTCTGTGATATAAAAATCAATCTCAATAGTTTTCGAGAAATCGTCCAGCGCCTTTTTATATTCCTCCATGCTGTGGTAGGCTTGCCCACGCTGCATGTAAGCCTTGGCATTGGTTGAATCCAACTTCACCACTTGCGAAAAATCATTTACCGCTTTTTCAAATTCATAACGCACCCTGTGTAATTCTGCCCGCGAATAATACGCTTCTATATTTTGAGGCGATAATTGCAGCACGGCCGTATAATCGGAAATGGCCTCCGTGTAGTTGCCCATCTTACTGTACGCTGTAGCCCTTCCCATGTAAGCCTTCCAGAGTTTCCCGTCACGCTCTATCGCCTTGCTGTAGGCCGCTACCGCTTCGACATAATTATCCTGAAACAAACGGATATCGCCCATTTTCAAATCACTTAGTACATCCTGAGATTGGGCGCAGAAGGGTGTAACTAACAATATCAATAGATAAAAAATACAACGATAACAAAAAATCATAACGTAAATTTAGATTGAGCGCACAAATATAATAAAAAAGCGGTAAAATTATTGCAGAATAGAAAAAATGATTATCTTTGCAAACCTTTTCTCGGGAAGAAAAGGAAGTTGAATAGCAAATATTAACTTAAATAAACATATATGTCTGTAAAAATTCGTTTAGCCCGCCACGGTAAAAAAGGTTTTGCCTATTTCCACATTGTTGTAGCCGACAGTCACGCTCCGCGCGACGGCCGTTTTATTGAACGCATCGGGACCTACGACCCCAATACCAACCCGGCCACCATTGATCTCGACGGTGAGAAAGCATTAGACTGGATCGCAAAGGGCGCACAGCCTACCGATACGTGCCGCCGCATTTTGTCGTATAAAGGCGTGTTGCTGAAAAAACATTTGCTCGAAGGCGTGAAGAAAGGCGCATTGACCGAAGAAGCCGCCAATGCCAAATGGGAAGCCTGGATGCAGGAAAAGGAAAGCAAAGTACAAGCCAAGCGTAGCGAACTGGCGCAATCGAGTCGCGACGCAGTAAAGACGCGGTTGGAAGCCGAGGCAAAAGCAAAAGAAGCCAAAGCCGCCGTTGTGGCGCAGAAGAAGAGCGAGTTGGCGATGAAAGAAGCCGAAGCGAAAGCCGCCCGGGAAGCTGAGGAGATAGCAGCGGAAGCACCGGCTGAAACGCCAGCCGAGCCCGAAACGCCATCGGCCGAAGCACCTGCTACGGAACCCGCTACGGAATGAACCCCACAATAAATAGAGGTTTGCACTTCGCAGATGTAATCAAAACATTCGGCGCCCATGGCGAACTCCTTATCAGACTTCGTCCCGAAGCGCCCGAAGAAATAAATTTATCGGAACCGGTATTCATCACCATCGACGGATATGCGGTTCCTTTTTATTTTAAACAATTTGACGCCCGCGGCAACCACCGCGCCCTCGTGGTGTTCGACGACATGGAAAGCATGGAACTGGCGCAGGAACTCGTGGGCAAACCCATTGAACGGAAACCGGAGAAAGGGGAACGGAGAAAGGGGAACGGAGAAAAGGGAACGGAGAAGAGCTCACTGCTTGGCTACAGCGTGGTAGATGAAAAAGCCGGTGAAACAGGCGTGGTCGCCGGGTTTATCGACATTCCCGGAAACCCTTGCCTGCAATTGAATGATGGCGTGCAGGAAATTCTAATTCCTTTCCGGGAAGAAATGATGACGATCGACCACCGAAAGAGAATAATCACAACCAAGCTCCCTGAAGGTTTGGTGGATTTAAACCGGAAGCCATGACCTTGATTGCCGACAGCGGATCGACCAAAACGGCCTGGTGTCTGACCGACGGGCAGGACTACTCCACGCAATTCTTAACGGCAGGCATAAATCCGTTTTATACCGGCTATAAAAATATTATCGCTGAATTAAGCGGATTAGCCGGGCAATTTAGTCAAACGGTTAATGCTGTTTATTTCTATGGTGCGGGCGTGGCGTCGCCGGAGAAAGCCGCTTTGATGAAGCAATGTTTCCGTGAAGTATTTCCAACCGCGACGGCAGAAGTCTATACCGATTTGTTAGGCGCCGCGCGGGCGTTGTGCGGCTGCACACCCGGCATAGCCGGCATTTTGGGCACAGGCTCAAATTCCTGTTTCTACGACGGACAACACATCGCCGACACGGTGCCGCCCTGCGGTTTTATTCTTGGCGACGAGGGAAGCGGCGCCGCTCTTGGCAAACAGCTTGTCGCCGACTTTTTACAACGCCGGCTGCCGCAAGAACTACATCATGCCTTTCAAGAGCACAGTAAACTCACTAAAGACGAAATATTGGAGCAGGTGTACCGGAAACCTTTCCCCAACCGCTTTTTGGCATCGTTCACCACTTTTCTTCATCAGCATCAGAAACATTCTTACATCCACGATTTATTGCATAAAAGCTTCGACAATTTTTTAACCCGCCACATCATGCATTATGACTATGCCCGCTACCCCTTGCATTTATTGGGCTCTGTAGCGCTCTATTTTCAGCATATCATCAAAGAAACGGCCGGCGCACGAAATATTCAACTCGGGAAAATTGAAAAAACAGCGCTGCCCGGACTGCTCCTCTATCATAAAAAACACCGGCCATGAATGCTTCCATCCTCGTAGTTGTATTCATTGGTTACACGCTCCTCATTTTCGGCGTGACGTGGATTACTTCGCGCCATGCCAACAACGACACGTACTTCATCGGAAACCGGCGTTCGCCGTGGTTTGTAGTGGCCTATGGCATGATTGGCGCTTCACTTTCGGGCGTTACGTTCATGTCGGTGCCCGGCAATGTGCAGGCGCAAAATTTCTTCTACATGCCCATGGTGTTCGGCTTTTTGGCGGGGTACATCATCATCGCTACCGTGCTGATGCCGCTGTATTACCGGATGAAACTCACCTCTATTTACACATACCTCGAAAAACGTTTCGGGCTTTTTACCTACCGGTCGGGCGCCGCGTTTTTCATCCTTTCGCGCACGCTGGGCGCCACGCTGCGCATGTTTTTAGTGGTAAGTGTGCTGCACGTATTTATCCTGCGGAATTTCGGCATTCCGTTTTGGGTGGCAGGACTTATGTTCATCATCCTCATTCTGCTCTACACCTTTGAAGGAGGCATCAAAACCATTGTGTGGACAGACATGCTGCAAACTACGTTCATGCTGCTGGCCGTTATTTTCAGCGTGATTTACATCTGCAAGGATATGGGCTGGAACCTCGGCGAGATGTGGACGCAAGTAAAAGCCAGCGGGAAAATGCAGATGTTCGACACCGACTGGTCGGCCAACACCCATTTCCTTAAACAATTTCTCAGCGGGATGTTTGTGTGTATCGCCATGACCGGCCTCGACCAGGAAATGATGCAGAAAAACCTCAGTTGCCGCAACCTCAGCGCCGCGAAAAAAAACATGTTCACTTTTAGCGGTATTCTCGTGGTTGTTGATTTCCTGTTCCTCTTGCTTGGCGCGGTGTTAATCATCTACACCCAACAAAAAGGACTGATCTTTTCCGACACCGACCTTATTTTTCCTACTGTAGCCATCAATCATTTGGGAAATGTGGCGGGCATTATTTTCATCATCGGGTTAATCTCTGCCGCGTACCCCAGCGCCGATGGCGCGCTCACGTCGCTCACCACGTCGTTTTGTATCGACATGCTGGATATGGAACGCCACACACAATGGACAGAGCGGCGAAAGAAGCAGATACGCTACCTCGTACATTTCAGCTTTGCGTTGCTGTTTCTGCTGCTCATCATCTTTTACAACACGGTGAAAAACGATGCGGTAATTAATTTGGTGTACGCCATAGCCTCATATACATACGGCCCTTTACTCGGATTTTTCTTCTTCGGCATTGTAACAAAATACCGGGTGCGCGATGGCGCCATGCCTTTCGTGGCCGTGCTTTCGCCGATATTATGCTTTGTGCTGGATTGGGCTTTCACCCGCTATTTACATTTCGGATTCGGGTTCACGCTGCTTATTGTAAACGGACTGTTTACGTTCACCGGCATGATGCTTTTCCGCCGGCGACGAGCTTTGTAAGAAACGCCGCAAACTTCGTTTCATCCGGTGAGGGGAAAAAGGACACCGTAACCGGAATATAAAACAACCGCTTTTTTACTTCTTCATTCAATCCTTCTGCCTCACGGAGGCGTTGCGCATCCTTTTCGGTAGTGAAGAAAAGCGCTTCGGGACAAGTAGCAGACACGGCATTTATTTTTGCTATATTCTGCGGCGTAAAGAAGTGATGATCGGGAAAATTCAAGTGTTGCACAAGTTGGTAATGCGCCTGCAAATAATCAATAAAAGCGGCCGGGTTGGCTATCCCTGTGAGCGCTGCCGCCTGTTTCACCGGAACATCCGGGAAAACATTATCGTCAAACACCGCTTTGGCGGCGCCATAATCAAACCGGGTGAAATATAATTGCTGATAAGGATATAAATTCAAATGTTTCGTGATGACGCGCTGCTCAATCGGTCGCATGTTGGCAGGACATTTGGTTACAATCACCACATCGGCGCGGCGCTTCTGGCGCACATTGTCGCGCAGCCGTCCGTAAGGCAGGTAATGGTCGGTGTGGAGCGGACGGTTATAATCAACCAGCAAGATGGACAACGCCGGATGCACCCTGCGGTGCTGGTAAGCGTCATCAAGAATGACCACGCCAAGCTGGGGAACATCTTCTTTCAAACGCCGGATGCCCGCTACCCTGTCGGCATCGACAGCCACCGTGAGCGCCGGATTTTTCCGCTTTATTTGCAAAGGCTCGTCACCGACTTGCTGCACCGTATCGGTTGTTCCCACATAACGAAATCCTTTCGTTTTTCGTTTATACCCGCGTGAAAGCACGGCCGTGACCGCCC
>JAIRMK010000092.1 GCA_031258755.1 Prevotellaceae bacterium | reverse complement strand
TCAAAATCGAATCCAGTTCCTTCATTGGGATCCCATCCCAAACCTACTCCTACTTTCGACAGCCCTATATCGATTCGCTGTCCTTTGGTTAGATTGATTGCCATAATTATTTGTTTTTTTAAGTTAATTATATTTAGTTTGTGTTTTATTTACTCAGTTGTTGGTCTCATTTTCTTACTTATTTGTCAGTAAAATAGCTTTTCCAGACTCCCACGTTAATAATATGTTACCGTCTTATATAAAGGAACAACATCACTTTATTCCCTTTTTCATGTAGTAATTCTGCGTCTTGGCATTCTTGCTTTTCTTTATCTGCCCTTTTAGACAATAAAAAAACGTGAACACTACTCTTTTTTGCTATTGAGGTCTTCGCATACCCTGTAACCAAATTAAGTAAAGCCCACGTTGTTCACGTAGGCGTTACACTTTACTCCTGGTTACGTTGAAATTTGCGAAGTTTCAATAGCAAGATTAAAGCTAACGCTTTAAAATCATGTTTTTCCTTTTATATCACCATAGGCGATAAGTATTAATCGGACAAAAATAAGAATTTTTATCGAATATAAAAATATTTTTGGCAAAAATGTGAAAAAATATCTATTTGGGTATCAGGATAGAACCATTTTTAGTGGGGTTGTCGCTAATTTCGCTATCTTTGCATAATGAAATACTTCCACTATATATTGCTGCTGTTTTTTGCAGCAGGGTGCGAGTTGCCGGCCACCTATTATACTATTGATGGTTTTACGCAGGGAACCACTTACCACATTATATACCGCGATGCGCAGCAGCGCCGTTTGCAGTCGGCCATCGACTCGCTGTTGTGCGGTTTTAGCCGTTCGCTGTCGGTTTATGACAGCACATCGGTAATTTCAAGGCTGAACCGCAATGAAACGGTGGATGCGGATGATTATTTTATCCGGGCGTTCCAGCGAGCCCAAGAGGTGTATGACGATTCGGATGGCGCTTTTGATATTTCTGCGTCGCCGCTGTTCAACGCGTGGGGCTTCGGATTTAAAGACAGGGAAAAAATTACGCCGCATTTACTGGATAGCTTGAAAACATTTGTGGGCATGGACAAAGTACGCTTGGAAGGCCGCCGGTTGCTGAAAGATGATGCACGCATCACGTTAAACATGAATGCCCTCGCACAAGGTTACTCGGTGGATGTAGTGAGTGAATGGATCGAGGCGCAAGGCATTGCCGACTATCTGGTGGAAATAGGGGGGGAAATCCGCTGCAAGGGGAAAAACAAAAAAGGAGAGGAATGGACGGTGGGTATCGACAAGCCGGAAGACGGTAATAAAATTGCGGGGGAACGGTTTCAAGTGGTCGTGCACTTCACCGGCCGCGCCATGGTTACATCGGGCAACTACCGGAAGTTTTATGTGGAAGACGGCAAAAAATATGCGCATACCATCGACCCGGCTACGGGCCGGCCGGTGACGCACAACCTGCTTAGCGCCACGGTTTTTGCCGATGACACCATCACTGCCGATGCGTATGCTACCGTGTTTATGGTCGTGGGATTGGCGCGTGCTAAGGAAATGCTTTTGCAACGTCCGCAGTGGGGCGCTTATCTGGTATATGAGGAGGAGGGAGAGATGAAAACTTATGCCACAGACGATGTGCAGGCCATGATACGGTAACCGCAAGGATTGTCGTGATTATTGTTTCTTATCATCGCACGGTATTGCACAATGGCTGCAAGGGTTGTCGGATGCCGGTTTTGCATGGTTTCGCCACTTGCTGAGTTCTTCCTGTTTGGCGCAACGAATACCGAGCCGTCGCATATTTTTGTTGTGTCCTATTTCGGTTTCCGGGAATTTGCCGTTCTTCTTTATGATCATGGTTATAGCCAACCCCGCAAAACACAAGCCAAGTATAACGGTTGATAAAATAATAACGGTAAATATTGGTGTCATATTATATATATTTTTCCCATATTTCTTCAAACCATTTCATTTGATCGGCGAGGGTCAGGTGGCTGTTGTCTAACAGCAACGCGTCATCGGCTTTGCGGAGGGGCGTTACAGCGCGGTGTTCGTCGATATAATCGCGCTGAATAATGTGCTGTAATATTTCTTGTAGCGACACTTGCCCGCCTTTTGCTGCAAGTTCTTTGTAGCGCCGTTCGGCGCGCACAGAGGGGGCGGCTGTCATAAAAATTTTCAATTCGGCCTGCGGAAATACCACAGTGCCAATGTCGCGGCCATCCATTACAATGCCTTTGTCTTTGCCCATCAATTGCTGCAAGTGCACGAGGTGTGTGCGTACTTCGGCAATGGCGCTCACGGCGCTTACCTGTTGGGACACCCTGATACTGCGGATATCGTGTTCTACGTTCACGTGTTGTAAAAAAGTAATGTTTTGCCCATCAATATTGCGAAATTCAATTTCAATGTCAGGCAATGTGGAAATCAATTCCTTTGTGTTTATTTTTCCGTCATCGGAAATCAGTCCGTGTTGTAATCCGTATAAAGTTACTGCACGATACATGGCGCCGCTGTCCACATAGATGTAACCGAGTTTGGCGGCAATGGCTTTAGCAAATGAACTTTTTCCTGTAGAGGAGTGTCCGTCAATGGCAATAATTATTTTTGAGACAGGAGTATTCAATATTTTTTTATAATAATGTTGTTTTTTTTGCAAAGATACAATAAATATTTTGTACCTTTGTGCTCATTGTAACAATTTATGCGTGTTGCCGTTATAGATATGGGGACAAATGTGTATAATCTGTTGCTGGCAGATGTAGTCCCCGGAGCATGGAATCGTGTACATGAAATGAAACAACCCGCCCGTCTTGGTGATGGGGGATTGCGTAGTGGTACACTATCGTTGCGTGCTTTTGATGCTGCTTCAGAAGCCATGGATCGTTTGACTGCGCAACTGGCTGCGTGGGGTGGCGCTGAGCGGGTTTATGCGTTGGCTACGTCGGCGGTGCGTGAGGCGGAGAACGGTCTTGATTTTGCCGAGTTTATAGAAGAAAAATATCATATTCCGATAGAAGTAATTTCAGGCGATCGCGAGGCCGTGCTTATTTATAAAGGCATTAGAGAGGGCGTGCTATTGAAAGAAGAACCGGTATTGATGCTCGATATTGGTGGCGGAAGTAATGAATTTATTATTGCCGATGCCGAAATGATTTATTGGAAGCATAGTTTTCCGTTAGGAATGGCGCGGCTTCTCGAGCAATTCAAGCCCGGCGATCCTATTACATCGAAAGAAGCAAAGCGCGTGAGGTCATACCTGAATCAGGAGATGAACGTTTTGTGGCAGGCATTGGAACGTTATACTATTACCACATTGGTGGGGTCGTCGGGCTCATTTGACACTTACAGGTCCTTGCTCACCGGCGCCACGAAAGAAAAGAAACCGTCATACCTCATTGAATTGAGCGCTTTTGCCGAGTTGTATCATCGGTTATTACATGCCACTGCGGCAGAACGCATGGCCATGAAAGGGATGACGCCTGTGCGGGTTGATTTTATTGTACTGGCGGCTATTCTAACCAATTTGGTTATTGAGAAAGCAGGAATTACGAAAATGATACAATGTAGTTATTCGTTGAAAGAGGGCGTGATGTGTGAATTAGCAGAGTCATATAAAACATGTTGAATATAAAATAAAAATAAACCGGATATGAAGATTTTAGTCGTAGATGATGAGAAGAGTATTCGCAATACTATGAAGAATATTCTGGAGTATGAAGGATACGAGGTAATCTTGGCTGAAAAAGGCGAGGATGCTTTGGCTGCCGCGGAAGCGAATAATTTTGATGTTATTTTTTGCGATATTAAGATGCCCGAAATGGATGGCATTGAAATACTTGATAAACTGCAGGAAAAACACCCCGAAATTCCGGTTATTATGATTTCCGGACATGGCACCATTGATGCCGTGGTGGAGTGTATTAAAAAAGGTGCGTACGATTTTATTGAAAAACCGCTTGATTTGAATCGCATCTTAATTACCATACGCAATGCCACGGAAAAGACAGAACTGGTGAGGGAAACCAAAACATTGAAGCGAAAAGTGTCAAAAATCCCTGATATGGTAGGCGATTCGGACGCCATGGTGAAGATTAAAGATTTGGTGGACAGGATTGCGCCGACAGAAGCACGTGTGCTGATTACCGGATCGAATGGGACGGGGAAGGAATTGGTGGCGCGGTGGATTCATGAGAAAAGCCTGCGTGCGGCAGCGCCTTTCGTGGAAGTGAATTGTGCCGCCATTCCCGGAGAACTTATCGAAAGCGAATTATTCGGACATGAAAAAGGCTCTTTTACTTCTGCGGTGCGACAACACAAAGGAAAATTTGAGCAGGCGCAAGGCGGCACGCTATTTCTCGATGAAATTGGAGATATGAGTTTGTCGGCACAGGCGAAGGTATTGCGCGTGTTGCAGGAAAATAAGGTGACGCGCATCGGAAGCGACAAAGACATCAGTGTGAATGTGCGTGTAGTTGTGGCAACAAATAAAAACCTGAGGCTGGAAATTGAACGCGGGAATTTTCGTGAAGACTTGTACCACCGGCTTAGTGTCATTATTGTGCACATGCCCACTTTAGCCGAGCGGAAATCCGACATCCCCTTGCTGGCCGATTATTTTATGAAGCAAATTTGCATGGATTATAATTATGCGAAACGGAAAATTACGGATGAGGCGCTTGTCGAAATGCAGAAATATCCGTGGACGGGAAATATCCGCGAATTTCGCAATGCCTTAGAACGGCTTATCATTCTTTGTGATAAAGTTATTGGGGTGGAGGATGTGAAGCAGTATGTAAATCCGTTGTTCTCGTGAGTCGTTTATATTATTTCCGCAGCAAATTTAAGTATCCATCCTTGTTTTCCGTCAGCCAACTTAATGCACTGCCATTCGCCGAGTGTTTCGAGTATGGTTACCTTGGTTCCTTCGTGCAAGATGAATAAATCTTTTCCTGACGTGTCGGGTGAACTTTTTACGGTGATCACCGCTGGCGTGATAATGGCGGCGGAAGTGTCGTGTAATTCTTTCTTCTGGTAGTAGGCAAATATGCCACTGTTAATGCTTCCCAACAGGATAAGAATAGACAGGAAGAACGAAAATTTTCGCAAAGTAATATTGCGGGCAAACAAAAAAAGTCCGAATAACAACAGGCATACGGTGAAAAAGATGATGGAAAGCCATGCCCACGTGTCGGTATCGGCGCCGCTGCGCAAGTTTTTTATCCATGTAAACACAAAAAATTCGGGGACGGCTTCGATTTTATCTACCGTCATGGCGTTTGCCAATGCTAAATTGTGGCTGATATCGGCGTCTCCGGGGCGTAGTTTGATAGCGCGTTCATAGTATAAAATAGCTTTCGATAGCATATTTTGTTTGAAATAAGCATTGCCGATATTGTAGAATAAATCGGCGGAAACCTCGCCCGATGCTTCGATCATGTTGTAGTAGGTGATGGCTTCGCGATAGTCTCCCGAAGCATACAGGCTATTGGCTTTGACCCATATTGAATCCACAATTTGTGCTTGCAGTGTGCCGGTAGCGGCAAAACACATTAGCCACAGCGTAAGT
>JAIRMK010000180.1 GCA_031258755.1 Prevotellaceae bacterium | reverse complement strand
CTGTATTCCGTAATTTCCGGATTAATCATTACCCGCTGGAACGTAGCCAGCGCCGCTTCATTCTTTTTAAACGGCGCGCCATCTACGATAAACAAACGGATGGAATGTCCCACCTGCGGCGCGGCCAGTCCTACGCCTTCGGCATTGGCCAGGGTTTCTTTCATGTCGGCAATAAGCTGCTGCAACCCCTGATAGTCGCCCGTTACCGGCAGCGCTTTTTTCTTCAGCACGGCAGAGCCATACACATAAATTGATAAAACCATATTACTGTTTTCTTTCCAAATACGACTGTAAAATAATTACGGCGCTCACTTTATCCACCATAGCCTTGTTGCGCCGGTCCATTTTTTTAACGCCGCCATCAATCATCGCCCTGAGTGCGATTTTCGACGTGAAGCGCTCATCTTCG
Organism: Prevotellaceae bacterium; assembly: GCA_031258755.1. Classification (GTDB taxonomy): domain Bacteria; phylum Bacteroidota; class Bacteroidia; order Bacteroidales; family UBA932; genus JAIRLC01. The sequence goes on along the minus strand of JAIRMK010000180.1, from coordinate 4,295 downwards.
AGCGCCACATTGATGCCGGGGAATTGCTTGCGCAGTTGCAGCAAAAACGGCTCGACATAACGGGCTGCGGCTGCCGGCGTATTGTCTAAATTTTTCGGGTATCCCACCACAAAACAGGCCACCGCTTCCTTGCCGGCATATCCTTTCAGATAATCCATCAGTGCTGCCGTATCTACCGTAGCCAATGGCGTAGCAATTAATTGCAGCGGGTCGGTCACCGCCAACCCCGTACGTTTCAAGCCATAATCAATCGCTACAATACGCGCCATAATACATTATATTAGACTTTCAGATATTAGATTTTAGATATTAGACATCGTCTGTCCTGAATTGGAAACCAATCCGCTTACCGGTTTGCATTTTGGCATTCTCGATTTTCGCATTCATCTGCTCCACGGTAGCCAGTTTCACCAATTCATAAGGCGGCGCCAACAAGTCAAATTCAATGGCATAAAGAATGGCCGTTTCTATAATCAACACCAAATCGGCCGGCGTGATGGCCTTCTCGCCGAAGTGACGGTAACCAAACGCCTCCTGACGTTTTCCTTCCACGAAAAAAGACTTGTCCCTGTTTATGAAAATGCGACCGATCAGGTAACCCAGATCGTCGTTACGGTTATATTTGAACGAGTCGGACAGGAAATTATACACGCTGATGACGCCGCAATAAGAATGATACTGCCCTTTTTGCACATACGCCGTTTTCCAAACCGGATGTTCGCGATCAAACTGGAAAACATTAGAGTGCATGCCGAAAATAAGGACGTCGCCGGCTATTTTAATTTCGGCTTCGAACTTCCCCCGGTCGCGATACTCCAAGCGAACACGGCGGTTTTGGTTTTCGGGCAATAGCTCGTTGATGTCATTACACAGTTCGTGTAATATTTCTTTAATTTGATTGAAGATGTCGAGTGTGGCATCATAAACTTGCTCTTTCACCACCGATTTTCCGGTGAGGTGTTTAAGCATCGCCTCTCGGGGAGGCACTTCAGTTGTTGTTGGCATAATATTTTAAAATTTATCAAGGTTAGTAAGCACGGGCAAACACCACACGTTGCGCCGAAGGTTTTCCGGTCACCATACACGTTCCCGGTTCCGGCGGCGCACCGGCAGGGATGCAACGAATTGTCGCTTTCGTCTCCTCCTTGATTTTCGCTTCGGTTTCGGGCGTCCCGTCCCAGTGGCAAAGGAAAAACCCGCCGTCCTCAATACGTGTCTTAAATTCCGGGTAACTATCTATGGTAAACGTGTGCGCTTCCCTGAAATCAAGGGCTTTTTTGTAGATATTGTCCTGTATGGTTACGAGCAACTGCGCTATGTAATCGGCTATTCCTTCTTTGGGCACGCTTTGCTTTTCAAACGTGTCACGGCGGGCTACTTCCAGCGTTTCCTGCTGCAAGTCGCGCGGGCCTGCCGCTATGCGCACCGGCACACCTTTCATTTCCCATTCTGCAAATTTGAAGCCCGAGCGCACATTGTCGCGGTCGTCTAACTTTACCGTAATGCCTTTTGCTTCCAACGCTTTCTTCACCGGTTGCAGGTATTCCGCGAGTTGCGTCAATTCTTCGCTACCTTTATATATAGGCACCAGTATCACTTGCAGCGGCGCTAATTTCGGCGGCAACACCAATCCGCTGTTGTCGCTGTGCGCCATAATCAACGCGCCTATCAAGCGCGTGGACACGCCCCACGAGGTAGCCCACACGTACTCCAATTTACCCTCCTTGCCGGCAAACTGCACATCGAAAGCCTTCGCAAAATTCTGCCCCAGAAAATGCGAGGTGCCCGCCTGCAACGCCTTTCCGTCTTGCATCAACGCCTCGATACACAACGTATCCAAAGCGCCGGCAAAACGTTCGCTCGGCGTTTTGCTGCCCACAAGCACCGGCATGGCCATCCAGTCACGCGCAAACGAGGCATACACATTCACCATACGTTCCGTTTCCTCTACAGCCTCCTGCTGCGTGGCATGCGCCGTATGTCCTTCCTGCCACAGGAACTCTGCCGTGCGCAAGAACAATCGCGTGCGCATCTCCCAGCGCACCACATTGGCCCACTGGTTACACAGCACCGGCAAATCGCGATACGACTTAATCCAATTCTTGTACGTATTCCAAATAATCGTCTCCGACGTAGGCCGGATAATCAATTCCTCTTCCAATTTCGCCTCCGGATCAACCACCACGCCCTTTCCGCCGGGATCATTCATCAGCCGGTGATGGGTGACCACCGCACATTCTTTGGCAAAACCCTCTACGTGCTCCGCTTCTTTGCTCAAGAACGATTTCGGAATAAAAAGCGGGAAATAGGCATTAACATGCCCTGTCTCCTTAAACATTTCATCCAGTGTTCTTTGTATCTTTTCCCAAATCGCATAGCCATAAGGCTTAATTACCATACAGCCCCTAACTGACGAATTTTCAGCCAGATCTGCCTTTACCACCAAATTATTATACCATAAGGCGTAGTTTTCTTCCCGATTTGTTATCTCTTTTGCCATATTTTTAGTACCTTTGCAATATCTATTAACGTTTTTTATCACTATTAATAGTGAATATTCTTATAAACTCCGTATCTTTGACGTTGCAAAAATAATAAATATTGCCCAAATAAAAAAGGAGAAACAAATTAAACTCATCAATTTCTTTGAAGTCTAATTTATGTAAACCAAATAAATAAGGAGGAACTCATGAAACCTTTACATTACATCTTGATTTCCGCAGTTTTTATGCTTAGCGGGTGCGCCTCCAGCCAATATTCATCGTCGGACGATGGTATTTATTTTAACCCCAATAAGCAGTATACTTATCCTACCGCGGAATATTCGCCCGCCATGGCTAAAACCAAACAATTAAACGAAAAAACACAAGCGGTGATTGCTACCCGTATGGAATCACCGGCCGGTAAAAAACAACAGGTAGATACACTTTATGTGACGAACGAAAACCGTACGGTAGAGATTGATGCGGAGCCCGACAAGACTTACCTCATCGTAGATGAAAGCGATTCTTACGCCCGCCGTTTGCGTATGTTCGAGGAAGATGAATATACGCCGCCAACCGTGAACGTTAATATTGCCGCGGACTACGGTTTCCCTTACTCGCCCTATTATTCTTCGTGGTATCGTCCGTGGTGGGGTTTCAACTCCTATTATTACACCCCATGGTATTGGGGAACCTCTTGGGCATGGCATAATTACTGGGATTCATGGTACTATCCGGGATATTATCGTCCGTGGTATTACGGCGGGTATTACGGATACTATTACCCGCATCATCATCACCATCATCACGACTATTACCACAATTACAGCAGCAACACAAATTACGGACGCCGTTTAGCCAATGCCGGCACGGCAAGACGTACTTCGTCGGTTAGCAGTAGCCGCAGTAGCACCGCCAGCGCAGCAAATACTACACGATACAGCACTACTACCCGCACCCGGCCTCAAATTCAACGTGTGACCGGCAGCGCCAGCCCACAAAGCAGCGGGAACACCGGCAGCAGTGTGGAAACCCGCCGCCGAAGTTCTTCACCGGCGAACAACAATGCAAGTTCTTCCCTGCAACAGGGTGTTAACCGGCAAAATACAGGGGCCAGCAGTAATGCAACCGTAACTTCAAGACGCAGAAGCGACGCCGGTACAAGCACACAAAATACCACCTATACCCGCAGCAGTACTTCAACAAGAACAACAAACTCTACTTACAATAGCAACAGCAGCACTTCTCGTCGCAGTACCACTACTTACAGCAATAACCGGAGCAGTCAACCGTCTACAAACTACAATAATTCCAGAAGCAACGCTTATTCAAACTCGTCAAGTCAGGTTAACAGCAGCAGTGGAGGTAGCAGAAGCACCGGGAGTAGTAGCAGTAGTGGAAGTAGTGGCGGAACATCAAGGAGAAGATAATGAACAGGATATTTCTATTTTTAGTATCGATTATTGGAGTTGTAAGTTCTGCAAGGGCCCAAAATGCTTGGGATGGATTAATTCTTTCCCAAACCCAATATGAGGGCACAGCCCGGTTTACCGCCATGGGTGGCGCCTTTGCCGCATTAGGCGGTGATTTCACGACGCTGAGCATAAACCCCGCCGGTATTGGTGTGTACCGCAATTCGGAACTTACTTTCTCCCTTGCATTCAACCACGGCAATACCGATGCCGATTATCTCGGCAACACCGCGAACGACTCCTACTCCAAATTAAGTGTGAACAATTTGGGTATTGTTTTTGGAGGCACACGCGCCGATGAGGGCTTGGTGAGCCTTAACTGGGGCGTGGGATACAACAA
>JAIRMK010000168.1 GCA_031258755.1 Prevotellaceae bacterium | reverse complement strand
GGGGAGAAGTTGTTTCTCAATAGCCAGGAAAGCCAATGATTGCAACGAGTTCACGGCGATAAGGGGTTTTTGGCTGCCGTAACAAATACCTTTGGCGGTCGATACGCCCACGCGCAGGCCGGTGTACGAGCCGGGGCCTTCACTCACGGCCACTGCCGCGAGGTCATTTGTCGTGCAGTGTTGTTCGCGAAGCAACGCATCAATAAACACCGCCAGGAGTTGGGCGTGCGTGCGTCCTTCGTCGTTTTCTTTTATGGCCAGCAGCGTGTCGCCGAGCGACAGGGCTGCCGAGCACACGGCCGTCCCGGTTTCAATATGCAGGATAAGAGGAGTGCGAGCGCCACTCATTTTTCCGTTTCCTTTTGTGTGGATTCGGTTTTTGTCTGTACCGGCGAATCGTTGTTCAGCGTTTTCGAGATGGCGCTGTAGGGGCCGGTTACCACCTCATCATCGTCGGTCAGACCGTCCAGTATTTCGATATGGGAATAATCCTGGATGCCGGTGGTTACTTTCACGGCCTTCACCTTGTTGTCGCGCACCACAAAAACCTGTTCTTTTACTTCGTTGATGTTGACTTCGGGAACAATGGCTGTAGAATCGGTGCTGGTGGTGTCGCTACCGGCTTTGATGTCGGTACGCGTGGTTACGCACTGTATGGGAACGCACAGGGCGTTAGGCCGCGTGTCGGTTTCGATGGATACCGCGGCCGACATGCCCGGCCGGAATACGTAGTCCGTGGCAGCTTTAAGGTCGGCGTATGACTCGGGGAGGATGAACACCTTTACCTCGAAGTTGGTCACCTGGTCAGCCGACGTGCCGGCGCTGACGGCCGAGTTGGCGATTTGGGTGACCGTGCCCTTGAATTTTTTATTGCGGTAGGCGTCCACTTCAATGGTGGCCGTGTCGTGCAGGCTCACGCGCACAATGTCGTTTTCATTCACCTGCACCAGCACTTCCATCTGGTCGAGGTTGGCGATGCGCAGCATTTCGGTACCGGCCATTTGCGTGGTGCCCACCACCCGCTCGCCGGTCTCCACGCTGAGTTTCGATACGGTGCCCGACATGGGCGCGTAGATGGTGGTTTTGATGAGGTTTTCCTGCGCCTCGTTTAACGCGGCTTCGGCGCTTTTCACGTTAAACCGCGCGGCTTCCACCTGACTGCGTGTACTGTTGTACTCCGCTTCGGCGGTTTCAAAATCAGACGCCGAAATGGTTTTTTGCAGATACAGCTGTTTGTTTCGTTTGTACGACAGTTCCACTTGCGCGAAATGTGCTTCGGCCTGTGCCAGCTGCGCTTTCACGGCGTTGAGTTGCGCTTCGGCGCGGTCGCGTCCCGAGAGGTAATAGTCCTGTTTGATTTTCAGCAGCAGTTGGCCTTTGTGTACATAGTCGCCTTCTTCAATGTTGAGTTCCACAATCTCGCCCGATACGTCGGGGCTGATTTTCACTTCCACCACCGGCTGCACTTTTCCGTTGGCCGGGATGGCTTCCACGATGGTTTTGCGCTGGGGCTTTGCCGTTTCTACCGTAACGGGAACCTCACGGCGGGGTATGGCCATAAGCAGAATGATGAGCAGTACAACGCTTCCAATGATGATCCAGATGAGTTTTTTCTTTTTCTTCGCCATATTATTTTTAATATTAATTTTCAACTCTCAACTATAATGTAATGTCTGCGCCTTTGTAGAAGTCGATTATTTTCAGTTGGAAGATGTACTGGTATTTGGTTTGCAGTTCTTCCGACTGGGCTTTCAGCAAATTATTTTTTGAGATGTTGTAGTCGGTAGCACTGATGGCGCCGACCTCGAATTTTTGTTCCGTATAGCGGAATGATTCTTTTGCGGCGATTACGTTTCGCTCGGCGGCCTTGTATTTGTTGAAGGCAGCCAGCGCATCGGTAATGGCCGACTGGATTTCTTTGTACAGCGTTTTGCGTTTGTTCTCCACCTCGAGCTGCGCGATGTGCAGGTTGAGCTTTGCGTTTTTGGCGTTGGTGCGGATGCTCCAGTTGTTGAAGATGGGAATTGACAGTCCGAAATTGAGCGAAGGGCTGCGGTTATCTACCAACTGGTCCCAGAAGCGCTGTCCCCGGGAGTCATAGTAGGCCGAGCCATACGATCCGCCCAGCGACAGCGTAGGCCAGTAGTTCCCACGCGCAATCCACAGTTCGTGCCGTGCGCTTTCCATGCGGTATTCGGCGCCTTTCACCTGTGGCAAATCCTGGGCAAGGGAATACACATTGTCGGCGTCTTCGCCTTCAAAATTTTCGCCCACGCTGAGTTCCGGCTTTGCAATCTGGAATGTCGAGGAAGGCGGAATATCGAGCAGTTGCCGCAGGTTAAGGTAATTATTGTCGAGCTGGTTTTTCGACGTCACGCGCTGCACTTCTTCGGCGGCCAGCTGGGCTTCCATTTCGAGCTGTTCGCTGTAGGGGCGGCTGCCGGCTTCCACCAATTGTTTGAGGCGGGTGAGCTGCACGTCGATACTTTCATAGCTGCTTTCGGCCACAGCCAGCACTTCGGTGGAGAGAAGCACTTGCAGGTAGGCCTGCGCCACGCTGAGGGCAATTTCATTACGCAGCCGTTCTACTTCCTGCTGCGACGCCTGATAGTTGCTTCGGTTGCGCCGCACGGTATTGATTTTTTTCAATCCCTCGAATAAATTCACAGAGGCGTAAATAGATGGGGAGAAACTTTGACTGAACCGGTGTTCCTGCACCTCAATCAACGTCCCGTCGGCGTTTTCCTGCATGGATTTCGACATTCCCCAACTCAGGCTGGAGGAGAGGTTGGCATTCAGGCTGGGCAGGAATGTCATTTTCGACTGGAACAGCAGGTTGCCGGCCTGTTCGGCGGTGAGCTGCTGTTGCTGAATGGCGATATTATTGTCTAACGCATACCTGATGCATTGTTCAAGCGACCAGTCCTGGCCTGTGGCCCTGCCCGCGAGCAGCATGCCGGATAACAGGAGAATAAAGTATTTTTTCATACGTATAATAAAAGCGGTACAAACCTACGAAAATTTGTTGTATCATGCAACACTATAAGGGTAAATAAGGAAAAACAAACCGGCACACCGTATCAAAGAGCCGGTAAAAGAACGACGTTTCGATGGCTGCGGAGAGGAAGTGGAACTGTGCATTGAAGAACTGCACGATGAATTGCAGCACGCACAGCACGCACGTTATTTTCAGTACGGAGAACACGCCGCCCAGAATTTTATCGACGCCCCCCAGCGTGGCCAAACTGATTAGTTTCGCGGCCAGGCGGCCAATGAAAATAACTAAAAACAGTATAAGAATAAATATCACCACAAAGGCTACTCCCTGGGTGAAGGGGCTGCTTATTTTAAACCATTCGGAAAAGTAGTAGCCCACTACGCGCGAAAACTTGAATGCGCCATACACGCCCAGCAATAATGCGGCCAACCCGAACAGCTGGCGTATAATTCCTTTTCGCACGCCTGCAATAAATGCAACCAGGAGCACGATAGCAATGGCAATGTCGAATGTCAGTATCATATTATATAGTCTTTAAGGTGTTGTTTTATCGCCGCCCATCCGCTGCCGGATATTTTGGGGCCAATCACTTCCACTACTTTCGACGCCGTGAGGGAGCCTGCGGCGCCGCACCGGTCTAACGGCAAGCCTGCCGCATGCCCATACAGAAATCCGGCGGCGTAGAGGTCGCCGGCGCCGGTGGTGTCAATGACGTTCGTCGGATAGGGTTTAACGGTATGAACGGCGTGGCCGCACTGTACCAGCGACCCCTCGCCGCCGGTTTTCACCACGGCGATGTCGCACAACCGGCTCAGTTCGCCGATGGCCTCGTGCGGCTTCTTTCCGGTGAACGCTTCGGCTTCCGCCTCGTTGGCAAACACGATATCGACGTATTGCCGCAGCATGTCGTGCAGGAAGTCGCGGTTTTCCTCCACCACGTTGTAGCTGGCCAGGTCGAGTGCAATAATCAGCCGTTGCGCTTTGGCAAGTTCCATGGCGCGGCGCACCAAATCGTGGTTTTGCACCAAATATCCTTCGATATAAAAATAATGATGTCCCTTGAACATTTTTTCATCCAGCTCGCCGGGCGACAGCTCGATGGCCGCACCTAAGTATGTGGCCATGGTGCGTTCGGCGTCGGGCGAGATAAAGACCGTGCAGCGTCCGGTGGCGGTGGCGCTGTGCAGTAGCACCGACGTGACGCCGTGTGCGGCCTGGTCGTCTGCAAAAAACCGTCCCGGCTCGTCGTTCCCGGTTTTACCGATAAACGTGCAGCGCAGTCCCAGTTGTGCGGCGCCGGCCATAGTATTGGCCGCCGAGCCGCCGGCCACCTGTTGTACGCCGCCCAGCGTGTGCAGCCGCTCCCACAGGCGGTTGGCGGTGGCTTCGTCCACATGCTGCATGCTTCCTTTCGGAAGGTTGAATTCCTGTAATATTGCGTCGCCGGTTAAAGTAGCTAAAATATCAACCAGCGCGTTGCCTATCCCGAGAATGTTTTTCATGGTTAAAAATTATTAAAGCACAAAGATAGGTCTTTTTGGCTTTTTATTAAAATTTCATGCCTTTGGCCGCCCCCTTTCCCCGATAAACAAAACCGCCCACAATTGCAGGCGGGCGTCTTATCTCGAAAAAATGTTGTGAACTGTCAGGCGGTTCTCTATTACGTGCCGGTCTTTCAAATCTTCTGTCAGTAAGAGGGGGCAATTGTAAGTAAGCGCTGACGCAATTATCAGGCAGTCGTAATATGAATATCCGTATTTGTCATGTAATTCCAGTGCTTTTTTAATGGTTTCCTGTTCAACCGGGACAATGACACACGCGGAGGTAATCTCATCAATGGATTTACTAATAGCTGCTGCCCGCATATTCAATTTTTTTATACACACATTGCTAAATTCTGTTAGCACTTGTGTACTTGTAATACAATTATATTTTTCAATTGTATCACAGGCAACCTCTCTTTTTTGCACCTCATCTTCGGAGTATAAATACACAAAAACATTAGTATCTATAAACGCTTTATCTTTCATTAGCTTCTTCCCGGTTAAAGATAAAACCTTTTGTTTTTAGTTTCATGGCGGTAAACTTCTTCTTGCCTGCGGCAGTACCGGTTTCGGCAGGATTGGACAGAAGAATAACCTTCACGGATGATAGATGCTCATTCCGGTATTGTTCGGGGATGCGAATTATACCTTCGTGGATAATAGTATTAAATTCGTATGCTTGCATAAATTTAGTATTTCCCCGCAAATATACGCAAAATAATGGTTAACGGTTAATGATTAGTGATTAATTGTTAACTTTTCTCCGTTCTCCCTTTCTCCGTTCCCCCTTTCCCCGATAAAAGAAACCGCCCACCATTGCGGGCGGGCGATTTACGATTTTAGATTGATGACTTTTGATTGACGATTGGGGTTAGTTATAAGGATTTATAATAGTGAGCAAGCCCTCGATTATCTGCTTATGTTGTAGGTCTTCCGAATACAAGTATCTGCAATTGGTCTCAAGCGCAGCAGCAATAATCAGGCTGTCATAAAAAGAGAATTGATACTGACAGGCAATATTACAAGCCTTAAAAATAGTGTCCTGTCGATTAAGATGTAGTATGTCATTGTCCAGAATACACTCATGCAAGATTTGTTCAATAGAGGAATAGGCTATCTTGAATTTTCGCGACAAGGTGTTAGCAATCTCCTGCAACACTTGTGTGCTAATAACCGTGTGATTTTCTTTAATCAATTTCCTTGATATTTGCTGTTTGTTCTTTTCCGTGCCGGAATAAGCATATATCATTATATTGCTATCAATAAATATGCGGCGGCTATCTTGCATTAGCTTCTTCCCTGTTGAATTTGTAATTACGGGTATCGAGCGTAATGCTGCTGAACGTGACCTCTTTTGCAGAAGCCTTTTTGTGAACGAACGGTTTTACATTACTGAAATACCGCATTAACTCTACAACAATTCTTTCGTCCGTTTCATTGAGGATTCTGCGCGCCAACTCTGCTTTTTGGATGTCGAGAGACAAAGTATTCATTGCAATTGCTTTTATTGATAAGTACAAAGATACATGAAAATTTTAAATTTACACACAAGTTTTGAAAAAGTAAAGGGTAAAGCGATAAACAAAACCGCCCACAATTGCAGGCGGGCGGCGGCGGCACAAAGCCTGTGGCCTAAAGGAGCTGCAAAATTTTATATGTGTCAATGCTGTTTGAATAGCAGCATAAAGGCATCGTTTTTTTGACAATAGCATTGGGATGTTTTTTTATGTGCCAGTGTGGGAGTTTAAGCTTTGTATTACACGCACAAACCAAAACATCACATTGCTTATCAGCATATTTTTCAAATGCCTTAATAAGTCTTATAGCGAAATCTCCCATTGTAAAAAATGCAATTTTTTTGCTTTTATACCTTATTATGCATTCAAAATCCTTCATTTCGTTTATACTCTCTTTTTTTTCAATAATACCCGCCTGCTGCTGGTTTAAGCAGTCATACACCAAATTAAGCGTGGTCGTTTTTCCACAGTTTTTTTCCCCTAATAACATTATTATT
>JAIRMK010000133.1 GCA_031258755.1 Prevotellaceae bacterium | reverse complement strand
TGCGCCTTGCTGGGCGGGGAATTTTTGAAAAAATACGGACATGACGGAAATTACAACTGGTATTTTTCGTTAGACCGGCAGGGGAATCCGTTGGTGGAGCCGTACAATATTTTTTCCTACACATTTGCAACAATGGCGTTTGGCCAGTTGAGCAAGGCTACAGGTAATGGCGGATATGCCGATATGGCGCTTCGTACGTTTAATACGGTGCTGGCCAAGCGGGACAATCCGAAAGGCAAGTGGGACAAGGCGCATCCCGGCGCCCGCAACCTGAAAAATTTTTCGCTGCCAATGATTCTGTGTAATCTGGCGCTCGATATTGAACATTTATTGGAAGAGAAATTTCTGACGGAATTAATGGAGTCTTGCATTCATGAGGTGATGGAGGTGTTCTGCCGGCCGGAGTTGGGCGGCCTTATTGTCGAAAATGTGACCATAGACGGTGCGCTGTCCGACACGTTTGAGGGTCGGACAGTCAACCCCGGTCATGCCATTGAGGCAATGTGGTTCATCATGGACTTGGGAAAACGGTTGAACCGACCCGACGTGATTGAGAAAGCGGTTAAAGTTACCTTGACGATGCTCGATTATGGGTGGGACAAACAGCATGGCGGCATTTTCTACTTCATGGACCGGTTGGGGCGTCCGCCCCAGCAGTTGGAGTGGGATCAGAAGCTCTGGTGGGTGCATGTAGAGACGCTCATTTCGTTGTTGAAGGGCTACCACCTGACACGGTCGGACGATTGCTTGCGGTGGTTCGAGCGGGTGCATGAATATACGTGGTCGCATTTTAAGGATACGGAATATCCAGAGTGGTTCGGGTATCTCAACCGGCGGGGCGAGGTATTGTTAACGCTGAAAGGCGGAAAGTGGAAAGGCTGTTTCCATGTGCCGCGAGCCCTGTACCAATGCTGGAAAACGATGAAGGAGTTAAGTTATGAACTAAAAGGTAAAAACTAAAAATTAAAAGCTATGATTAAGAAACCTAAAAAATCAGGGAACAGGTTGTTGAAAAAGGCCTGTAACCTCGCAGGAGTATTCCTGCTAATGCTGTGTAGCATAATGCCTGTTTATGCGCAACAGACAAAGACGGTAACAGGCACGGTAGTTGATGTCAATGGCGAAGCCATCATTGGTGCAAGCATTGTGGTTAAAGAAACTACCGTGGCAACCTTGTCGGATGAATCCGGCCGGTTTACGGTACAAACGGCGGCTGATGCAACGATTGTGGTGTCTTTCTTGGGCTATCGGTCCCAGGAAATCCTTGTGGGTAACCAAACGGTATTGAATGTAACCTTGGAAGAAGATGTGAGGCAATTGAGTGAAGTGGTCGTGACCGCTTTAGGCATGAAACGCGAGAAAAAGGCGCTCGGGTACGCCATGCAAGAGATAAACATGGGCGGTTTTACGGAAATAAAAAACGAAAGTGTCGCGAATATGTTGCAAGGTAAGTTGGCAGGTGTGCAAATCAGCCAGTCTGCCACGGGTGTGGGCGGTTCTACGCGTATTGTCTTGCGCGGGTTGAATTCGCTGACCGGACAAAATCAACCGCTATGGGTCGTGGACGGCATTCCCATTCGGGATGATGCATCAGGCGCCTATTTTGACGGCTGGTCCGGCTCGGATGCCGCAGGCGCGTCTTCCGAAATAAACCCCGATGATATCGCAAGCATCTCGGTGTTAAAAGGGCCCAATGCTTCCGCCTTATATGGCTCAAGGGCGCAAAACGGTGTGATTGTGGTCACCACAAAAAGCGCCGGATACGAGCAGCCGCTCCGCATAACCTATAATGGTAACTTCAGTTGGTCTCAATTGTATGATGGATATGACTTTCAATGGCTTTACGGGCAGGGCAACAACGGCAGTTTTGATATTGAAGCGAAAGAAGGCTGGGGGCCTCTTATGACAGGGCAGAAAATTCAAAACTGGCGGGAATGGTTTTATAATGAGAACGCGGAAGAATATGCTATGACGGCGCAGAAAAACCGCATCAAGGACTTTTTCAGAACGGGATTCAATACCAGTAATTCCATTGCCATTGAGGGAGGAGGAAAACACCTCGCCACCCGTTTTTCATTTACCGATTCGCGCAACCAAGGCATTACGACTAACAACGACATGCGCCGGCAATATATCGACATTAACAGCAACTTGAGATATGGCCGTCTTACGGTAAATGCCAAAGCCACGTACAACAAGCAAACGCAAGAAAACCCTGTTAGTATGGGCGAATACGGCATGATGCAGATATTTACTAAAATGCCGGCCAATATCCGTACGGAAGATTTATTGCATAACATGACTATGGATCATATCCCGATGAACTGGAGCGGCCCGAGCAATGAATACTTTAATCCTTACAACTATACGACCAGTGAAAAAGAAGCTGTCCGTAGCCGCGACAGGTTGTTTGGCATGATCTCAGTCGGGTTTAAGATTACGGAATGGCTGAATGTGACCGCCCGTACCGGCTTGGACCGTCTCATGAATAACAACCATTCCTGGGGATTGAGGGGCGTCAACGGAATAAATCCGATATACGGGAAATCGTATGCGGTCATTAATGAAAGTAACTCCGACATCATGTTGAATTTCAACAAAACATTTGGCAAGCTATCTGTACTGGCCAATGCCGGCGGCGCCCTTATGAATCTTAAAACCGATGGGGTGAACGGAGACTCGGGCTATTTGGTGCTGTACGGATTTAACCGCTTATCAAACGGCTCGAACATTACCGTCAACGACTACACCACCGAAAAGGAAATACAATCCGTATTGGGGAATGTTCAATTAGCCTACAATAATTATGTCTATTTGGATATTACCGCGAGAAATGACTGGTCCTCTACCTTGCCGGCCAACAACCGTTCCTATTTTTATTCTTCCGCCAATTTAAGCGGAGTTATTTCGGACATGGTAAGCCTTCCTGCACCAATCTCCTTTTTTAAAGTGCGTGCTTCTTTGGCGCAAGTGGGGAACGACACCGATCCGTATAGATTAACGCAGGTATATACCCTTTCGGACAAGGTGAATGGCGTCACTTGGGGGGATGTAGGATCTACAAAACAGTTTGATGATTTGAAATCCGAACGCACCACTTCCCTTGAATTTGGGTTCGACCTGAGCCTGTTCCAAAACAGGGTCGGGTTTGATTTCACGTATTACCACTCCACTACAATTAATCAGATACTGTCCTTGCCTATTCCTCAGTCAAGCGGATATGAATGGAAATACATCAATGCCGGCAAGATGAAAAGTTCGGGATTTGAATTGATGTTAAATACAATCCCGGTGAAAAGCGGCACATGGCAATGGGATGTGAATCTTAACTGGGGGACAAACAAAAGCCAATGTGTAGAATTAACGCCCGGCATACAGAAACTTACCTTAGGCAGCTTGCGCATCGGCGAAGTGGTGGTAATGGAAGGCGGGCAGTATGGGGATATCCGCAGCAAGGTTTTCCTTCGGGATGACGCGGGGCGTATGCTGGTTGATGATGATGGCATTCCTCTAGTATCCAATGAATTTGAAACCATCGGGAACTTATCGCCCGACTGGACCGGATCCGTTACGAGCCGGTTGCAATACAAAGATTTCGTATTAAACGTATTGATTGATATCCGGCAGGGCGGCGATATCCTCTCGGTTACCGATGCGTTGGCTTCGGCAGCGGGAACCGGCGCCCGCACCGTCGAGGGGCGGGATGGCATGGTGGTAGATGGCGTCACGCTTTCCGGGCAGCCCAATACCAAATCCATCACGGCTCAACAGTACTGGGAGAAAGTGGGCGGCACGTATGGTGTGGGAGAAACTTTCCTCTACGACGGATCCTTTGTCACACTGAGGGAAATATCACTGGGATATAACATTCCTGCGCAATACTTGAAGAAAGTTAAATTTATCCGGCAGGCGAAGATATCGCTTGTGGGGCGCGATTTGTTCTACTTCATGAAACATACGCCCGGCACTAATCCGGAGGGCGCATCCATCAGGGCGGACTGGGCGCAGGCCTTTGAGTTGAGCGTGCTTCCACCCACGCGGACATTTGGATTTAATGTAAGTCTCACTTTTTAAAACGTAAACGTCATGAAACAATTAATATTAATAGTATTTATAGTAGTAGGATATATATTGGCAAGTTGTACCGATTCGTTTGATGAAATGAACCGCAACCCCAATGCCATTACGGAAATAAATCCGGTACTATTGTTACCCAAAATGCAATATGAAGCTATCAACGCCAATGCCACTGAATACCAGCGGGGCGAAAACCTGTTTGCCAACCAGTATTGCCAGTGGGTAGCCAATTCGGCTTCCTATTTTAACTCAGACCGGTATGAATACAACAACGAATGGGTAACCGTCAGCTATTGGTTGCCGTATTATACTTACGTACTCAAGCAGTTTTTAGATATCCGGAGGATGGCGGAAACGCATCCCGAATATGAAGAAATGTACCACATTGCACGCATTGTGGCGGCGCTGGGCGCGGCGCGGACTACCGATTTATTCGGCGACGTGCCGTATAGCGAAGCCAGTCGTGGACTAGATAAAAGCAAGTATGATGCGCAGAGAGATATTTATTATGATATCCTGAAGGAACTAAAGGAAGCTACAGACGCGCTTTCGGCAGGTTTTAACGAAACACAGCTAAAATATGGCGATGCGGATTTCTTTTACAATGGCGATGTGAATGCGTGGATTCGTTTCGGTAATTCGCTCCGCTTGCGGTATGCCTTGCGCATAGCTTTCATAGACCCCGATAAAGCGCAAGAGGAGGGGGAAGCGGCGCTCTCGCATCCGGTGATGACGAATATAAGCGATAACGCTTATTTGATTACGATCATTGGGGACAACGGTCACCCCCTGTTCGTCATATCCAACTGGAATGAGTTCCGGCTGAGTGCTACACTCGAAAATGCTTACAAAACATTGAGTACGGTACCTGACCCCCGCATGGAATATTATTGGGGAGTTACAGAAGCCTCTGTGGCATCGAATACGCCAGAGTTCAAGGGGATACGAAATGGCTTGCCCAGTAACCAACTGCCTGCGCCAAATACGGCTTCTTCCTCATGGGGATTGTTGTGGGCGCCCACATGGAATTCCACACATGTAAAGCCTACTTCTTTTACGGCAGAATATCCCCTTTATGCCATGTGTTATTCCGAAGTGTGTTTCCTGAAAGCCGAAGCGGGTATCCGGGGATGGGCAGGCGCAGGCAATGTGAAGGATAATTATGAAAACGGTATTCGCGCCTCTTTCGACGAAGCGCGATGGAACGTAAACACTTCCTTATATTCCACTGCCAATGATGAAACCTATATCACTACCGGCAGCGTACAATGGGATGACGGGGCAGGTTTTGAAACCAAATTGGAAAAAATAGCCACGCAGAAGTGGATAGCGCTGTTCCCCAATGGCACGGAGGGTTGGGCGGAAGTGCGGCGTACAGGATATCCGAGGTTGGTGCCGATAGCACGTAGCGAAGACATTTCTATTAACGTGGCAAATGGAGAATTTATTAAAAAACTTCGTTATGTAGACATCGAACGGGAAATTAATGGAGAAAACGCCACCTCGCCAAGCCTCAACGGCGGTAAAGGCGATGGGCAAAACGTCCGTGTATGGTGGGACACGGGAAGATATGACTAAACATAAATAATCCGCCAGCAAATGTGGTGATCGCCGGCGGTGGGCTGGGCGGATTGGAACTGGAACGAGAAAAGATCTGCTGACAAACGCGTTTTCTGCTATTAAAAATAGTTTTTGTATATTTGTACATTAATTTACAATATTTTAGTTATGATAAGAAAAATTTTTTATCTCGTGGCTATCGTTTGTTTAAATGTATCCGCCCTGCATGCGCAAAAGACCTACACGCTGTCATCCAATTCAATATCGGATGTCGAACGATCAATAATATGTAGTTTTCCTTCCGTGGGCTCTTTGTAAGCATTTGTCGCCTTCATATAATTGTTGAATTCTTCAAAGGTTTCGCCAAAAATATTATTGGAGAAATATTGAAGTTTGTCCATTACCCGGATAAAAGCATCGGGATCTTTTCTGTTCGTAAATCTTTTTAACGAACCGATATAATCTTC
>JAIRMK010000129.1 GCA_031258755.1 Prevotellaceae bacterium | reverse complement strand
GCCATTGCCATATTGGGACAATTTATGGGCGTGAATGCCGTGTTATATTACGGGCCGACCATTTTTGAAGACAACGGACTGTCGGGCGGCGACTCATTGTTTTATCAGGTGATGGTGGGCTTGGCCAACATGGTGGCCACCATTATTGCCGTGCTTATTATTGATAAAGTGGGGCGGAAAAAATTGATTTATTATGGCGTATCGGCGATGATTGTATTTCTGTTGCTCACGGCGTTCTATTTCCTGCAAGGCGCGGCCTTAGGATTGCCCGGTGTGTTGTTACTGGTATTTTTCATGGCGTATATTTTCAGTACGGCCATATCCATCAGCGCGGTGATTTTTGTGCTGCTCTCGGAAATGTATCCGACGAAAGTACGCGGGCTGACCATGTCGGTGGCGGGATTGTCGTTGTGGGTGGGCACGTATTTGATAGGACAGCTCACGCCGTGGTTGCTGAAAAATCTCACGCCGGCGGGCACCTTTATTTTATTTGCGTTTATGTGTATTCCTTATATGTTGATTATGTGGAAGCTGGTGCCCGAAACCACAGGGAAGTCGTTGGAAGAAATAGAGAAACATTGGGGGAGTTAAACGTTAAGATATAATAAGTAAAACAAAAAAATATGAAGCGATGAATATACGTCAATTTGTGTTTTTGGTTGCGGTGTGGTTGCTGTGGGCAAGCCCCGCGAGCGGGCAATTGAAATACCAAAGTGCAGACGCCTTGCCGCTGTACGGAAAAATATCGGAGCAAACGGAAACCCGCTACGAACGGCTTCCGGCGGCGCTGCGGACAGTGAGCCGTCCGCCGCTGTGGGCACTGGGCAAAAATACAGCGGGTTTGTTTTTGCGGTTCCGCACCAACAGCACAACCATCGGGCTGAAGTGGACGTTGTACGCAAACTGCGTCATGACCCACATGACGCCCACCGGCATCAAAGGCTTCGACCTCTATTATTTTGAAAACGGCGCCTGGCACTTTGTCAATTCGGCGCGGCCCGCCGCCAATGCCATGGACAATGCAACCACTGTGGTTTCCAACATGGACGGCAGCGAAAAAGAAATGATGCTTTATTTCCCGCTTTACGACGGCGTAACCGCGTTGCAAATCGGCATTGACTCGGCGGCGTTCATTGTACCGCCGGCATTGCCTGTGCCCACGCGCGAAAAACCCGTGATATGTTACGGTACCAGTATTTTGCAGGGTGGTTGCGCATCGCGTCCCGGCATGGCGCACACCAACATTTTGTCGCGCCGGTTTAACTGCGAATTTATCAATTTGGGATTTAGCGGCAACGGACAGTTGGATTACGAAATTGCAGAACTCATACTATATGGTAATATAAAATATTAACTAAAAACAAACATAAAATGAAAAAGTTTTTTTCCATCCTTTTTATCGTTACGTGCTTTGCGGCTTGCCAACCGGTAACAAACAAAATTCAGCTGAAGTTTAACAATAGCGGCGCGTTCAAGATTGCCCAATTCACCGACCTGCACTTCATAGATGGCTCGCCGAACAGTGCGAAAACCAGCGCCACCATCAAGTACATCCTGGAGGTCGAAAAGCCCGACGTCGCCATCCTCACCGGCGATCTGATGTTTGACCGGCCGTCAAAGAACGTGTGGCCTGAACTTGCACGGCTATTTGAAGAAGTCCGCACGCCGTTTGCTATAGTCTTTGGGAACCACGATGCGGAAACTATTACGAGGGACAGTGTCTTCGACATCCTGCATCGCTCGCCTTATTTCATTGGGGAACGAGGCCCCGAAGACATTTACGGCGTGGGCAACTACATCCTCGAAATCTGTAGCTGGACATCGGACAAGCCCGCGGCCCTCCTCTATTGCTTTGACTCCAACGATTATACTTTGCCGTTTAAAAAAAACCGGAACCAAGATCTCGGCATTTACGACTGGATACACTACGACCAGATTGCCTGGTACCGGCAACAAAGCAAAAAATACACGCAGGCCAACCACAACCAACCCCTGCCGGCTTTGGCGTTCTTCCATATCCCGCTGCAGGAGTACAACAACATTGTTGGTAAAGAGGGCACCGTAGGCACGAATGAGGAACCCGTCGATCCGGCGAAAATAAATTCGGGGATGTTTGCTTCCTTCATGGACATGCAGGACGTGAAAGGCGTCTTTGTGGGTCACAACCACAATAACGATTTCATCGGGGTAACCTACGGTATCGCCTTGGCTTATGGCCGGGTAACCGGTACCGACGCATGGGGTGTACGGATAGAAACAGGCGCCCGCATCATTGAGCTAAGGGAAGACCAACCAGGCACTTTCACGACGTGGATACGTCTTCCATCGGGCATAGAGAACAAATACTATTATCCTTCCGAATAATTGTCGCTGCCGAATTTAAAACAAACAACCTTAGTAGAAATGGATTTTAAAAAATTGGAAGAATTATACAAGATGGAATTGTTCGACAATGTGTTGCCGTTCTGGCTTCGCCATTCGCCGGACAGGGAGTGCGGGGGTTATTTCACGTGCCTCAACCGCGACGGGTCGGTGTTTGACACCGACAAGTTTGTGTGGTTGCAGGCGCGTCAGGTGTGGTTGTTTTCGATGCTGTACAACGAGGTGGAGCAGCGGCAGGAGTGGTTGGATTGCGCTTTGTTGGGCGGGGAGTTCTTAAAAAAGCACGGGCACGATGGGGCGTATAACTGGTATTTTTCGTTAGACCGGCAGGGGAATCCGCTGGTGGAGCCGTACAATATTTTTTCGTACACGTTTGCGACGATGGCGTTTGCCCGGTTGGGTAAGGCGACGGGAAACGCAGTATATTCCGAAATGGCGCTTCACACGTTCGAGACAGTGCTGGCCCGGCGTGACAATCCGAAGGGCAAATGGGAGAAGGCGTATCCGGGTACTCGCCCGTTGAAGAATTTTGCATTGCCGATGATATTGTGCAATCTGGCGCTGGAGATGGAGCATTTGTTGGACGAAAAATTTCTGATGGAATTGATGGAAGAATGTATTCATGAAGTCACGGAAGTGTTTTACTGTCCGGAGCTGGGGGGCATTATTGTGGAGAATGTAACCACAGACGGGTCGCTTTCCGACACGTTCGAGGGTCGCACTGTCAATCCGGGTCATGCGATAGAGGCGATGTGGTTCATCATGGATTTGGGCGTTCGGTTGCACCGTCCCGATTTGATAGAGAAAGCGGTAAAAATCACGTTAACGATGCTTGAATACGGTTGGGACAAGCAGTATGGCGGTATATTTTATTTCATGGACAGGAAAGGCTGTCCGCCGGAGCAATTGGAGTGGGATCAGAAACTGTGGTGGGTGCATGTGGAGACGCTTATATCGTTGTTGAAGGGTTATCATTTGACGCAATCGGGTGATTGTTTGCGGTGGTTTGAGAAGTTGCACGACTACACGTGGTCGCATTTTAAAGACAGGGCGTATCCCGAATGGTTCGGCTACCTCAACCGTCGGGGCGAGGTGTTGTTGCCGCTGAAAGGCGGCAAGTGGAAAGGCTGTTTCCATATTCCCCGCGGACTGTATCAATGCTGGAAAACATTTAAACAAATAAACAATTCAACAGCTATGAGCGATAGGAGAGATTTTTTAAAGAAAACACCTTAATTAATAATTTAAAAGTATAAACTATGATCAAGAAACCAAAAAAATCAGGAAACAGGTTTGTGAAGCGGGCCTGTTGTCTCGCAGGAATATTCCTGCTGCTGCTGTGTAACATCATGTCTGTGTATGCGCAGCAAATGAGAACAGTAACCGGTACAGTGGTTGACGCCAAAGGCGAAGCCATCACCGGCGCTAGTATAGTGGTGAAAGGCACCACGGTGGTCGCTTTATCTGATGGCGTGGGGCGGTTTACCATACAAGCCGGCGCTGATGCCATGCTGGTGATTTCCTTCCTCGGCTTTCAGTCTCAGGAAATTGTGGTGGGCAACCAAGCAAACATCAACGTTGTGTTGAAGGAGGACACGAAACTGCTCGACGAAGTGGTGGTGGTAGGATATGGCGTTCAAAAACGCGCGCACCTGACCGGCTCCGTATCGCAGATTGGCGCAGAGGAGCTGACGCTCGCGCCGATGCAGAACGTATCTAACATGCTCACCGGTAAAATATCGGGGTTGACCAGCATCCAGAAAACGGGGAAACCCGGCGCCGACGGCACGGAACTGTATATACGCGGCTTGAACTCGTTCGCCGGCAGCAATGGTCCGATGATCATTGTGGACGGCGTGCCCGGGGGGATGGATTATATTAATCCGAATGATATTGAAACCGTCTCGGTGCTGAAAGATGCGGCGGCGTCCATATACGGAATACAGGGCGCCAACGGCGTAATCCTCATTACGACCAAAACAGGTGGCGACGGCCCTGCCAAAATCGCCTACGACGGCTCGTACAGCATCACGCAAAACACGGCCATGCCCGAATATTTGAATGCGAAAGACTACATGTATTACCACAACAAGGCGCGTGCCCTGGATGACCTCGCGCCGCTTTGGACGGCCGACATCCAAAACAAAGTGCTGGCCAATGACCCGAACAGCATCTGGGGCGAAACGGACTGGTTAGATAAAATTTTTAATACGGGCAAGACGCAGCAACACAATATTTCGGCTTCTGGCGGCACGCAACGGACGAAATATTACGCCAGCCTCGGCATTATGGATCAGGAAGGCACCTTGAAAAACACCGGCTATACGCGCTACAACCTGCGCACCAACCTTGACATTCAAGTGGCAAAAAATTTACGGTTCAGCGTCAATTTGTCGGGAAGCCGTTCCGATATAGATTGGCCGGGACATTGGATTGACAGCCAAGCGAATTTTAGCCCGATCAGGCAAGCCATTTCCACGATACCTATAATCAAATCCGAATACCAGGGGTTACCCACCGCATGGATGGGCTCGAATGGTGAGGCCGGCTTGACCGAATCGGGATACATTCGGGAAACTACTTGGCGCTTGGATTCCAATTTTAAGTTGGAATATGATTTTTCCGGTTTGACGGACGTCATGAAAGGCTTGAAAGCCACCATGTTTGCATCTTATAATTACAATAACAGGGGTAGTGCACAATACTACCGGTATTATGAAATGTACAACATAAATACGAATCTTGATGAAAGCGTGGTGGGTACTGGTGCAGTTAACCTGGGCGGTAACTTTACAAAGGAGGCTACATGGGGCGACACCTGGATGGTGCGCCCGCAAATTGATTATGCACGTGAATTCGGCAAGCACTACGTAGGTGCGCTGTTGTTTTATGAAGCGTGGAAAGAATATTCAACTGTCCTGACCGGATATAAGAGGGTTTATTATAGCGACGATCCGGTTGATATTGACTTAGGCTCGGAATACAGTGCTACGCCGGTTAGAGGCTCCTATGGCTACACGGGAAAAGCGTCGTATGCAGGGCGGTTCAATTATGCGTATGATAAAAAATACCTGGCGGAAGTGGCCTTCCGTTATGACGGCTCATACATCTTTGCACCGGAAAACCGTTGGGGCTTTTTCCCGTCGGCGTCATTGGGCTGGGTCGTGTCGCAGGAAGAATTCTTTGCCGCACTGTCGCCGGTGGTGGACTATTTTAAAATCCGCCTCAGCTACGGACAGTCGGGGAACGACAACGTAACGCCCTATCTGTATAATTCCACATTTGCCCTTTCAAACAACAGTATGGTACTGGGCGGAGAGGCCATATCACAGTTTTACCCAACACAAGCATATATCTATCGCAACTTAACCTGGGCGACTACCCATAGCTACAACCTGGGGTTCGATGTGGATATGTGGGACAAAAAATTAGGCATAGAGTTAGATATATTTTATAAATTAACCAAAGATATTCTGGAATCCCAATGGGGCAACTATCCGCCATCGTTGGCCGGTTATTTTCCGTCCTACCAAAATTCGGGGATGGTCGATAACAGGGGTTTTGAAATCACCTTGCGGCATGAAAACCGCATCAACTCGGATTGGAGTTACGCCTTAAGCGGCAACTTCTCGTTCGCCCGCAATCGTGTGCTGAAACGCGCCCTCACCGACAATTACCCGAACTACCGCGCCCAGCTTGGCGAATCATCGTATGCCAGATACGGTTTTCAGGCGCTCGGGTTGTTCCAGACACAGGAAGAAATAGACCAATATCCGTCGCCGCCAACGGGAGGCCTCCGGCCGGGCGACATTAAGTATTTGGATGTAAACGGCGACGGGATTATCAGCAGTGACTACGATTACCTGAAAGTAGGTTACGGCGAAGTACCCGAAATCAACTTTTCACTGAATATGCACGTGTCCTGGAAAGACTTTTATGCCACCCTGCTGTGGCAGGGCGTGACGCATTGCGACTATTCACTGTTGGGCGTGTATAGTACGGGTGTACTCTCATCAACGAATTATACCAGTGTGTTTACCGAGAATGGTAATTCGCCATACTACCTTGTAGAAGGCGCCTGGACGCCGGAAAACCCGAATGCCAGGTATCCACGTTTGACCACAAGGAACAGCGGAAATAATAACTGGTTGTCCACCTGGTGGTTGGTGAATGGCGAATATTTACGGTTGAAAAACGCCAGCATCGGCTACAATGTCCCGGAAAAATATCTGCGGAAAACCCCGTTTACGCGGATAAATGTGTATTTAGCGGGCACCAACCTGCTTACGTTTACCCACTTCAAATATGTGGATCCGGAAAGCCCGTCGGTGAGCAGGGGCTATTATCCGCAACAACAAACATTCAGTATAGGTCTTAATGTCACATTCTAATAGTAGGAGGAAATAACATGAAAAAAATAGTAATGATAGCAAGTGTCATAGTCTGCCTGGGGATGCTTGCTTGCAATGAGGAAGTGTTGAATTTGAATAATACGGGAGCAATATCCGACCAGGCTATTTGGAGCACGGAAGGTGCGGCGGAAATGTATATTACCGAAACGTACAAAACATTTACCGAAGTTTCGCAAGTGGTGAACAGCCTGAGCCAGTATTTCGACAGCTACTCGGACCTCATGAAATCCACGTCGTGGGATCAGTATGATCATCCTTACAACAAAACATTGCTGGAAGCCAATATCCAGACCGGAGGTGCCGGACCGTTCACGTGTTGGGATAATGTGTATAGCCGTATCCGCCGCGCCAATGTAATGCTTGATGAAATCACGCGTTATGGCATGGACAGTTTTGGCGAAGACTGGTGCAACGTCCGGCGGGCGGAAGTGCGTTTTTGCCGCGCGTTTTCTTACTACCGGTTAATCCGCGTGTATGGCGGCGTGATCATCCGCACGGAAACCTCCGGGGTAAACGGCGTGGATGACGGCGCCAACGAAGCCGATATCCACCGCGCACGCGCTACCGAAGCCGAAAGCTGGGATTTCGTCATCAAGGAATTGCAATGGGCAGCCACCTACTTGCCCGACGCCTGGCCGGCAGCATGGGAAGGCCGCGCCACAAAGAAAGCGGCGTATGGCCTGATATCGCGCATGGCCCTCTTCGGCCAGCAGTGGGAAGTGGCGGCCAAAGCCGCAGAGAAAGTAAAAGAACTGGGTGGCGACCTCGCGCCCGACTATGCAAAGGTATTTCAGGTTGACGGCGGGCAGGACAATTCGAAGGAAATTTTATTTGCCCTGTATTTTTTGAAAAACACTGTAACACATGAGTATGACAGGCAAATTCGTCCTATTGGTGATCAAGCGGTATATAATACGACTGTGCGAGCCGGACACGTGCCTACAGCTGAACTGGCCGACCTCTACGAATTCGCAAACGGGACGCCGTTTAACTGGACAACCTACACCGCAGCCGGCCATGCCGACCCATATACCGATAGGGAGCCGCGCTTCCATGCCACTATACTCTATAACGGCGCGTGGTGGGAAGGCCGAACCATCCAGACTTATGAGGGCGGGAGCGACGGATTTTTCGCCTTTGCCAAAGCCGGCTCGACCAACGGACGTACTTGTACCGGCTATTACCTGCGTAAATATTTGCAGGAAGGCAACGTGGACTGGCCGGTGCAGAACAGTTACCAGTATGATGCGGTGCTCCGCTATGCCGAAGTATTGCTCAACAAGGCCGAAGCCTACGCACAGTGGGATTACGGACAATACCGGACAGAAGCGCTGGCCGCCTTGAATGAAGTGCGGGCACGGGTAAATTTACCGGCCAAAACGGCCGTCGATGCGCCGGACAAAGATGCATTCATGGCGTTATTGCGCAAGGAACGCTGCGTGGAACTGGCAGGCGAAGGCTTCCGCTATTGGGATTTGCGCCGCTGGAAATTGGCGGTGAATGTGATTAACGGCCAAATGGCGCACGGCGTAAAAATTACGAACCCGGGCTCGCCCACGTATGAAAGGGTGGACTGCGACGCCAATACGCCGCGCATTTTCCACGAACGGTTTTATTATTTCTCTTTGCCTGTTTCGGAAACGGCAAATAATAACTTATGTGAAGATAATCCATTATGGTAATTTAATTAAGAGTTATGAATTATGAATTATGAATTAAAAATTATGAAACACGAATTAAAACGAATTAAAACGAAAGTGGCCGTGCGGCTTTACTGCTACTGCCTGCTGCCACTGCTACTATTCTCCACCTGCGTCGAGGCAGATCCCGAATTTGTACATGATACGAATACCATTTCACAAATGGTTTGTCGCACCACCCCTGCGGGAACGGACTACTTAGGTGTCATTTACGAATATGACAAAAACGAGAACAGCGTAATAGGCGAGTTTACACAAAAAGAGGTAGAAGGCGGCTACGGCTTGATTTTATTTGCCATTCCCCTGTCGTTGCAAAGCAATGTGGATTTGACGACGATTTACCTGCGGGCTACCGTAACCTACGATGAATTCATCACCCCTTCCTTGTCGGGTACGCACGACATTACCGGCGACGGAATTATTATTACCGTGAAATCGGGCATAGGCACCACCCGGCAATATCGTGTTAGGGGCTACTATGAGTAATTAATAATTAACAATTAAAAAATTAAGAATTATGAAAACAGATTTTTTTAAAACGGCGCACTGCCTCTGCCTACTGCTACTGTGTGTAGCCTGCAAGGAAGACAAACTGAGCAGTGAAGCGGAAATACTCTATTCCTTCTGGGTTACGAACGAAGCCGGAAGGGCTTATGATGGGGTTATCGGGGATGATAATATCATTACAATTAAAATCTCTCCCTACTTGGATATAGCGGCGGAATTGGCGACGGCCAAACCGTCGTT
Organism: Prevotellaceae bacterium; assembly: GCA_031258755.1. Lineage (GTDB taxonomy): Bacteria > Bacteroidota > Bacteroidia > Bacteroidales > UBA932 > JAIRLC01. The sequence goes on along the minus strand of JAIRMK010000129.1, from coordinate 5,214 downwards.
TTATATTTCCAGGGGCGCCACGGTAGCGCCCGACCCGTCGCTTCCGCAAAACTTTGCCCAGGACGGCGGCGTGAAATATACCGTGACGGCGGAAGATGGATCCACCCGGCGTGAATATACCGTTACCATCGGTGAGGCCAATAAATTGCCATACGGCGCCGGGTTCAGCCATGCCCAAGTAGGCGTACAAAAGACTTTTGACCTATTGGGCTATCCGGGCGAACAGGGTAATCTCAGTTTACCGGACGGTAAACTGTATGGCGACCTGTACATGTATCATGCCTATTGCGGCAATTATATCGTGCTGCTTTCACGTAGATACATCCTCGATGATGGCCCATCGTCGCCGCATGGTGTAAAAGTGGTAGATAAAAATACCTTGGCCGCCGCCGGCATTTCACTCAACTTGGGCTCAATTAATGTGGCCGATTTGAAAATGATTACGTCCGATTATAAAGGACGCTGCGTGGGCGCGGTAGTCACCGGCAGCAGCACGGAATTTTTCTATTGGACCACGCCCACCGCCACCCCGGTATCTGTTGGAACGGTCGCGGTAAACATGGCGCCCTTCAATACGTTGTCAGACGGCTCGAGCAATTTCCAGGTGGCCGGCGACATTACCGGCAATGCCTGGATTACGGCGCTGGCGTCACATGTTTCCACCGGGAATCATTACCGGATAAAAGTAACCGGCGGGCGATTAGCGTCCGACTATTCGATAATACAAACCGGATATAGGGGCGATAATGGCAACTGGTTCCAAATGATTTCCCCGCTCGATGATTCCGACGAGCCTGATTATGTAATAGGTGACGCCGAACCGCCGGCAAATACTGCTAATTCTACGCGATGTTATATCAATTCGTATGCCGGTGTGACCATTACCACTATGCCGGGATTGTGGAATAATATATTACAGCCATGGGGGGCGGGCACAGGGTATTCCGTATCGCGTACCGGCGGCCATAGGCCTGTTGTGTCGGGTATGGTGATCAACGGCAAAAGCTATGTCGTGGTGCAAACTGGTACCTCATGGCGTCAAGCAGCTGCAGTGTTGGAACGCGATCTGACTACATTGGCACACACAAACCTGAACATTACCTATACCATAGACGCTAATTGGTGCTATGGCGGTCGGGTGGACTGGTACTGGAACGAAGAGGAAACGGAGGCCTATATCGCAATGTGGTTTGGCCGGATAGGACTGTCCACCTATAAACTGACCTGCTTTGAATAATGAAAAATTTAATGAATAACGAACAATGAACAATGAATAATGTATTTTATTGTTCATTGTTCACTATTCATTGTTCATTTAAAAATGATTATATGAAAAAAACATTATCAAAAATTACCTGCTGCCTACTGCTATTGCTACTGTTTGCCGCCTGCTCCGGCAAAAACGATAACCCAAACGGAGGCGAAGAACCGGATGTTCCTGTTATAGATCGTCCGGGAGAAAAAGTCAACAAGCCCGTGCAACTATGGATTGATGCACATGCTAATTTTAGCCGGCTTAGTAGCAAAGCCAATATTACAACCTATTTGAAACAGATGAAAGAAACCGGATTCAATGAAATCTATCTGGATGTGAAACCGGGTATCGGCCATGCCTTGTATGACAGTGATATTTTGCCGAAATTGACGAACTGGGGATCGGAAACTCCCCCCATCAATCGCGGTTGGGATTATCTGGGCTTTTTTATCGAGGAAGCGGAAAAGTTGGACATCAGCGTGATTGCCAGTATCTCCGCGCTCGGATATGGTGTGCCAACCCTTCAGGAAGGCCCAATTTACAAAGATAACCGGTGGGATGGCAAAACGCAAATGGAAATGATAGGCAATAATCCGAATAACATTGTCGATATACGTACACAAACCAGTGCGAATACGGCGATGCTGAATCCCTGTTTGGCCGAAGTGCAAACATTTGTGGTTTCCATTGTGGAAGAAATTGTCACCAAATACCCGAAGTTGAAAGGCATTTGTTTGGATTATTGCCGTTGGTTTGGCGCATATTACGGATTTAGCGACGCCACCATGGCGGCCTTTGAAGTGTATAGCGGCGAACGGGTAACCAATCGGAACGACATCATCACGGCCACAAACGGCGTAGGGCCGCTATATACTAAATGGATAGAATTTCGCTCCATGGCCATCACCAATCTGGTTACGAATATCCGGTCGGCCGTAAAAGCCATTCACCCCAGTATGGAAATTCACTTGTGGGCTGATGGGTACTGGGGTTCGCGGTATCAATTAGGGCAAAATTGGGCCAGTAAAAAATATACCCCCTCCGGTTATGCCTATACCGATACGTATAGCAAGACCGGCCTTGCCGACCAAATGGATGTGTTCTCTTTGGGCGCGTATCGCGAGCATGTGTGGAAGTCGGAAACTTCCGAGGGGACGGTAGAAGGTTATGTAACCTCCTACTCACAGTACACGATGGGCGATTGTAAGGTGTGTGGCTCGATTTTTTCATATCTCTATGGCTCTAATAAGACAGCTATTTCCGACGCGGTGTATCTATGTTTAAAAAATACGGATGGGGTGATGGTCTTTGACCTGTCGCATGTGCTTAATTATGACCAGTGGGGAGCCATCAAGGAAGGTGTTGGCCGTGTCATAAAATAACAATAGTTAAGAGCTATGAATTTGTCTGTTATATAAAAATCCGTGTTCTATTGTCTTCCTTATTAATTAGTCGTATTAACACATAAAAAAATTATGATAAAAGAGATTTCAAGAAGAGATTTTCTTCAAAAAAGCGGGATGGCCGCAATTGGATTGACGATTATTCCGGGCGTTGTGATGGGAAAGAAGTATAGCGGGGTAACGGCTCCAAGCGACAAACTGAATATTGCTGCCGTGGGCATCGGGGGTATGGGACATGCCAATATCGCTGCGGTAAAGAATACGGAAAACATTGTGGCATTATGCGATGTGGACTGGAAATATGCAAAGGAAGTATTTGATGAATTTCCCAAAGCGCAGAAATATTGGGACTGGCGCAAAATGTATGATGAAATGGGCAAATCCATTGACGCCGTCATCGTAGCAACTGCTGACCATACTCATTGCATCATTGCCGCCCATGCTATGACCCTGGGTAAACACGTATATGTACAGAAACCCCTGACACATTCGGTATATGAATCACGCCTGCTGACAAAATTGGCCGAAAAGTACGGGGTTGCGACCCAAATGGGAAACCAGGGCGCTTCGGGTGAAAGCGTCAGGCAGGTATGCGACTGGATATGGAATGGAGAAATAGGAGAAGTAACACGTGTAGATTGTTGTACCGACCGTCCGATATGGCCGCAGGGGTTACAGGCTCCCGAACATGGCCAGTGGGTGCCCGATACCCTTAATTGGGATTTATTTACAGGCCCTGCCAAACTGATACCTTACCATTCGGTTTATCATCCATGGAACTGGCGGGGATGGTGGGCTTACGGGACAGGGGCATTGGGCGATATGGCATGCCATGTCATGCACCCGATATTCAAAGCCCTGAAGTTGGAATATCCGACAAAAGTACGCGGCAGTTCTACGATGCTGATGACCGATTGCGCCCCGACAGCAGAATCCGTCCGTTATACTTTCCCTAAACGAAATCATCCCGAAATAAAAAAAATTAAATTTCCGGAAGTAATTGTTTACTGGTACGATGGCGGTATCAAACAGGATATCCCCGGCAATTGGCCGGAGGGAAGAGCGATCGCCAACACAGTGATATTCTATGGGACAAAAGACACGCTGGTTTGCGACTGCTACGGTGCTAATCCGGTTTTGTTGTCGGGCAGGGTACCGCAAACGCTCAAGACACAGCGGGAAATAACGGTCAGCCACGAAATGGACTGGGTAGGGGCCTGCAAGGAAAATCCTGAATCCCGCAGAAAACTGTCGTCCGGTTTCAGCGAAGCGGGGCCGTTTAACGAAATGGTTGTAATGGGAGTGCTTGCCGTACGGTTGGGTAATTTAGAGAAAGAACTGAATTGGGACGGCCCCAACATGCAGTTTACGAATATATCCGATACGGAGAAATTCGGCATTACCCGCAAAGACAATTTCAGTGTAAAAGACGGACATCCAACCTTCGGACGCGATATTGAAGAAGTCATGGCAAAACCTTTTGCAGAAGAATTGATCAGGCACACTTACCGTTCAGGATGGTCCTTGCCCTCTATGCCATGTTAAAAAAAGAAATGAATTATGAATAGATTATTGCTACTATTGACAATTTGTGGGACATTTGCCTGCTCCGCATCGCACTCCAAGCTTTCCAAACAAGAAAAAAAGGAAGGCTTCAAAATTCTGTTCGACGGTACAAATATGGATGAATGGACGGGAAACCTTGAATGTTACCGGCTTATTGACGGATGTATAAGTGTTGATCCCTCCGGTGCTACGGAAGGCAACTTATATACAAAAGATGAATATGCCGATTTCGTTTTCCGCTTTGAATTTCAATTAACGCCCGCAGCCAACAATGGTGTGACCATTCGCGCCCCGATGGAAGGCAACAATGCCTTCAATGCCATGGAAATCCAGATTCTTGATTGTGAACATCCTGTTTACAAAAATATTGAGCCTTACCAGCATCACGGTTCAATTTATGGCGTGATTGCAGCCGAACATGGCGCAATGAAACCCGTTGGCGAATGGAACGAAGAAGAAATCTACGCCAACGGCGACCATATCCGCATTACGCTTAACGGCAAGGTAATTCTTGACGGGAATCTCCGCGAAGCGGTCAAAAACGGTACACTTGACCATCAAGAACATCCGGGATTATTCAACAAAACAGGACACATCGGGTTTCTTGGTCATGGAGATAAACTGAATTTCAGAAATATCAGGATTAGGGAGTTAAGTAAAAGTCATTTAAATTAATAAAACATGAAAACCAACACTATTGGTTATGAGTTGTTTTGTCAGGAATGGGAAAAGTAATTATCTTTGTATTTATCGAAATTTATGGTTAAACTCATCGTTATGAAAAAAATCGGGTGTCGAACGATCAATAATATGTAATTTTCCCTCTGTGGGCTCTTTGTAAGCATTTGTTGCCTTCATGTAATTGTTAAACTCTTCAAAGGTTTCGCCAAAAATATTATTGGAGAAATATTGAAGTTTGTCCATTACCCGGATAAAAGCATCGGGATCTTTTCTGTTCGTAAATCTTTTTAACGAACCGATATAATCTTC
>JAIRMK010000175.1 GCA_031258755.1 Prevotellaceae bacterium | reverse complement strand
ATGACAACAAGTTTGTAGATGTAGCCATTGCAGCCAATGCCGAATATATTGTTACCAACGACCATCATTTTGATGTGCTTGATAATATAAATTTTCCTTATATACAATCCATAAAAGCCGAAGATTTCTTAAAAATTCTGGAAACCACTCGTATTTAAAAATTATTCATTCCGCCCCACAAAAAAACCGCCCACCTTATGGCGAGCGATTTGCGATTTTTGAAAAAGTAAAGCGTGAAGGGTAAGGCGTGAAGCGACAAAACTAACCACTAATTAATCACATTTGCCTTTGCGCTCCGCGCGGATGACCGGCATTACCTTTTACCTCGCCGGCAACCCGCGCGAGTTTGCCGCCGCAACTCCCCACCCGGGGTAGCGGCGCTGCGCGCCTTACCCCGGGCTATTGATATTGTTGCCCTATGGGTAACAAACGCCACACCATACATCTTATATAAAGTCCAATAAATATTTACACAAATAACTTTCGTAACGCACTAATACGCTGTCAAATATAAACCTATTTTGTGTAACTTTCAGTTGCGTTTTATATATCTCTTACATCTTACATTAACCATTAATCACTAATCATTATCTTATTGCGCAATAAACCGGTACACGATGTGTCCCTGTTGCCGTGCGGGGGCTTTGCTGTCGGCGGCGAAGCGCGAGGTCTGTGCAGCGCGCGTGGCGGCTTCAATCAGGCAGGCGTTGGGGGTTGAGGCGGCGGTGTTGATGGTCGTTTTCACGACATATCCCCTGCGGTCCACTTCAATGTTTACGGTGACGTCGCCGCCGCCCCGGCATCGGTACACCGGTATGGGCAGGCGCATGGCCTTGCGCCCGCCAAGGTTGTACGACAGCACCGATGGGCCTTTGTACGCTTCGGCCTGATTTTCGGATGTGGCGGCCTGCGACGTTGCCTCGTCGCCGCCCTGCTGTTGTTGCAGCGCCTTTCGCGAGGCGTCGAGGCTTGCCTGCACACGGCGCGCCTCATCATATATGGCAGATGGGTTCTTATGCCGGTCGTCGCGTAATACCTGTTCGGTTTCATCCACGGCAGCATTGCGAATATTGTGGTGGCGGGCGGGCGCAAGGATGTCGTCCAGTTCCTTTTTAAATTGTTCGCGCCGTTCCTGTTTTTGTATTTGCGCTTCCTGCGCCTCCTGTTGCGAAAAATCGAGCAGAAGAGAAATTTCCACCTTTCCGAGGTCCTGCAGGCGGAACAGCAACAGCAGGATGACCACCAGCAGGTGCAGGCTGACGGTGGCGTATAGGCCTACCCGGTTTTCACGAAAGAAATTCCCGATGCTATGTTTTTCTTCATCGAACACTTTATTTCAGCATATTTTTAGCGTTCAAATTCGATTTCTCGATGTCTTTGAAATAGTTTACGGTGCCCACGCGGAGTTCGATAGTGGCCGCTTCGTCGCACACAATAATGCCTTTTGGGTGCAATTGCAGCGTGCTGATGGTCCACATGTGGCTCACGCCTTCTTCCACCGCGTGGCGCAGGGCGCGGGCTTTGTTGTGCCCATTCACGATAATGAGCACTTCTTCGGCGTCCATTACCGTGCCCACGCCTACGGTGAGCGCCGTTTTGGGAACTTTGTTCACGTCATGGTCAAAGAAGCGCGAGTTGGCGATGATGGTGTCGGTAGTAAGCGTTTTGACGCGCGTGCGCGACGTGAGTGACGAGCCCGGCTCATTGAAAGCGATGTGTCCGTCGGGGCCTATGCCGCCGATGAACAGGTGGATTTTGCCGTAACTTTTAATTCTGTCTTCAAAGCGCAGACATTCTTTCTCGAGGTTGGAGGCGTTGCCGTTCAACAGGTTTACGTTGGCCTTGGGGATGTCGATACAGCTGAAAAAGTTGTTCCACATGAAGGTATGGTAACTTTCGGGATGCGTTTTAGGCAGCCCCACATATTCATCCATGTTGAATGTGACCACATGTTTGAAAGATATTTCGCCGTTCTTGTGCAGGCGTATCAATTCGTGATAGGTGCCCAGCGGCGACGAGCCGGAAGGCAGTCCGAGCACAAAGGGCTTGTCGGCCGTGGGTTTGAACTGATTTATTTTTTGTACTATGTAGGCCGCAGCCCACTTGGAAATTTGTTCGTAGTTTTCCTGGATAATAAGTCGCATGGTATTTATGATTTAAGGAGTTCTTTTGCGTTTTCGATGGCCGCCTGTGTAACGTTTTGCCCGCTCAGCATTTTTGCAATTTCCATCACGCGCTCTTCGGCGTTAAGCGGCTTGATGCGTGTGATGGTGGATCCGACGGCGTTTTCTTCTTTGTACACCACATAGTGGGCATTGCCTTTGCTGGCCACTTGCGGCAGGTGGGTGATGTTAATCACCTGCATGTGTTTCGAGAGTTCATATACGATGTTTCCCATCTTGTCGGCTATTTCGCCCGATACGCCGGTGTCGATTTCGTCAAAAATGATAGTCGGGAGGCCGCTGTTTCGCACCATGAGCGACTTCAAACACAGCATCACCCGCGAGATTTCTCCGCCCGATGCAATGCGCGACAATTCCTGCGGCGCCACGTCTTTGTTGGCGGAAAAGAGAAACGTGATGCTGTCTTTTCCCGAAGCATGGTAGTGTTCCGTTTCTTCTATCGCGATGCGGAATACGGCGTGCGGCATGCCCAGCTGTTGCAGCATCTGCGTGATGTGCGCTTCGACAGGCGGAATGGTTTGCCGGCGCCGGTCGGAGATATCGGCTGCCAGCAATTTTACCCTGTCACATTGTGTGTCGTAGTCGTGTTGCAGGGCAGCCAGCGTGTCGTCGAAATTTTCGATGGCGTTCAATTTTTCGCGTATCTGTTCGTGCAGCGCAAGCAGTTCTTCCACCGATGAAAGGTGATGTTTCTGTTGCAGGGAATAGAGGGCGTTCAGGCGGTTTTCGACGGCGATAAGCCTGTCGGGCGAGAGCTCCGTTCGGCCGTTGAGGGTTTCGATTTCGGCGTTGACGTCGCGCAGTTCGATGCGTGCGGAATTTATCCGCTCAATTAGCGACTGTGCCGGCGAAAGGGCATGGCTTATCTTTTGCAGGTTGCCGGCCGCGTCGCGCAGCAAATTGTCAACCGAAAGTTCTTCGTTCGACAGCAGCGCGTTCACTTTCGTGAGCGCCGTTTTTATTTCTCCGGCATGCGTAAGCTGTTTGAGTTCCGCTTCGAGCGCCTGCTGTTCGCCCTGTTTGAGCTGCACGGCGTTGAGTTCGTTATGTTGAAACAGCAGGTAGTCGTGTTCCTGCCGCGCCTTTTGTGCTTTTTCTTTCCACTCGGCGAGCTTATGGGCGGCGGTTTTGTAAGCGTTGAACGCGTGGCGATACTCGGCCAGCGTAGCGGCATGGTTGGCTTGCGCATCCACCACATTGGTTTGAAACGACGAAGCGCCGATGAAGAGGTTTTGGTGTTGCGAGTGAATGTCAATCAGGCGGTCGCCAAGCTCTTTGAGCACGTTGACGGTTACCGGGATTTCATTCACGAAAGCGCGTGATTTGCCGTTGGGGCTAATCACCCGCCGGATGGTTGTGGGCGTGTCGTACTCTATATCGTGCGAAGCAAACAACTCCTCCAGCCCATATCCGTCAAGGATGAACGAGCCTTCCACCACGCAGTTTTTTGTGTCGTCTTTGAGGGTGGCTGTGTCGGCTCGCTGGCCGAGAATGAGTGAAAGCGCTCCCAGGAGGATGGATTTCCCGGCGCCGGTTTCTCCGGTAATAATGCTTAATCCGTTGGGAAACGTGATGTACAGTTTCTCAATCAGTGCATAATTTTCTATGGAGAGCGTTTGCAGCATGGTTAGAAGGCGGTTGTTTTTTCTTTCAGCGTAACATATTTTTTTTCGTTGGCTTTATCTATTTCCGACAGTATTTGATAGGCGCGCAGACGTTCCTGCTCGGTGGCTTCGGAATATATATTGATAATTTCATCGGCTTTGGCGTCGAAAAATACCTTGAGAAAGAATAGGTACATATCGGGGCGTTCGCGATATACTTTTTGAATGTCGAGCAGGGCTTCCGTGATGTTGGCGCGTCCTTCGCTGGTTCTTGCGCTCATCTGGTCGAGCCCCAGCCGGTAATATTTGTAGTAGGCGCTGCGCTCGGCGTCGTATTTGTAATTCAGGATATTTTCAATCATCCAGTAGCGGTTGCTGCGGGAGCCCTCGTAGGGACGCCATCCTTTCTCCACCGCGCCCTGTGCATTGACTACAATGTGTTCGGCTTTTTTGAAATACTCGGTTCCGCCGCGCAGCGAGAAAGTGTCGTAATCAAATCCCAAAATGATATACACATAAAAGGCGAAAATCGAAGAGAGCGCACTGGTGTAGGTCTGGTCGTTAAATTCTATGGGGTCGTACTCTATGTAGGTAAATGCAATGTCGTTGTCGAGAAAATTAAATACCGGCGAGATATATGAGCTTCCGTACACAGGGCGGCTCGACTGTATTTGCAGGGTGCCCTTAAATTCATTCGTGCCGGGCTGGTCGGTGATGTTGAGAAAAAAATTACACTCAATGCGTTCGTCGGTGGCGTACTTGTTGTGGGTCCACACCCTGTTATTAAGGAAATCGTTGAGGTCTTTTTGCAGCGTTTGAAATATCGACTTGTTGGTGCCCTGTATTTTTGAGGAGTTGACGCCCAAGCTGCAACGCAGTTCCTGCGCTTGGGCGGGTATGCTTGAGAGAAGGCAGAAAGCTATGAAAATAATCTTGCGCATGATGTGTTTACTTTATAGATTGGATGGCGTCGATGACGTCGGCGGCGATACAACTTTTGGGTTTGAGCCCGGAATTTTGCTGTGTGCCGTTCCGGTAAAGCAGGGTTACCTTGTTGGTGTCGCACCCGAAGCCTGCGCCGGCGTCATTCAACGAATTGAGGACAATCATATCAAAGTTCTTTGCCGTCATTTTCTTTTGGGCGTTGGATAATTCGTGGTCTGTTTCCAGCGCAAATCCCACGAGGATTTGTTCCTTTGTTTTTTGCCGGCCAAGCTCCGCCGCAATGTCCACGGTGGGTTGAAGCTGTAGTTGCAACGGCGCTTCCCCCCGTTTGATTTTTTCCCCGGCCGGGTGTTGTGGCGTGAAATCGGCCACTGCCGCGCAAAGCACAGCGATATGTGCGGTTTTAAATTGTGCTGTGGCGGCGGCGTGCATTTGGGCGGCGCTCACTACCGGAATAGTTTTTATGCGGGGATGCTGCGCGTTGAGGGCGACAGGCCCGCTGATTAAGGTCACGGCAGCGCCGCGTGCGGCAAATTCTTCGGCCAGCGCATAACCCATTTTTCCCGACGAGTGATTGCCGATGAAACGGACGGGGTCGATGGCTTCATAAGTGGGGCCGGCCGTTACAAGGACATTAACGCCCGACAGTTTTTTTTTTTTTGAAATGGAATGTTGCAGGAACTGCACGATTTTTTCAGGTTCTTCCATGCGTCCTTTTCCTTCCAACCCGCTGGCCAAACTGCCGCTGGAAGGGTCTATCACCGCCACGCCGCGTTCTTTGAGCAACGCCATATTGCGCACGTTGGCCGGATGGTTATACATCTCCACGTCCATGGCCGGCGCCACAATTACAGGACAGCGTGCCGACAGGTAAGCGGTGAGCAATAAATTGTCGGCTATGCCATGCGCCATTTTGGCCATGGTGTTGGCCGTGGCGGGCGCGATAAGACAGTAATCAGCCCACTCGCCAAGGCTCACGTGACTGTTCCAATTACCGTTTTCGGGATTATAAAACTCCACAAGAACAGGGCGTCTTGACAGCGTAGCCATGGTGAGCGGGGTAATAAAATGCCTGGCCGCAGCGGTCATCACCACCTGTACTTCGGCGCCTTCTTTGGTCAGCAAACGAATGAGCGTAGCCGCTTTGTAGGCTGCTATACTTCCGGTGACGCCGAGTAATATGTGTTTCCCTTTCAACATTGGTGAAAACGCTGAAATTAGCTTTATGCAGGTTTGTTTTCGGGCTGCTGTTCGTCTATTTTCCGGTAATAGATTTTGTTGTCAATGAGTTCTTGAACGGCCATCAACGTGGGTTTGGGCTGCCGTTCGTAATGGCGTGAAATCTCAATTTGCTCGCGGTTTTCAAACGTTTCCTCAAGGTTATCGGAATAATCCGAAAATTCTTCCAGCTTGCGGTTAAGTTCCTGTTTCGTTTCGGCAGCAATCTGATTGGCGCGCTTGGCGATAATCATGGTTGTTTCGTAAACATTGCCGATGTTTGAAGACAGTTGGCTGATGTCGCGTGTAATAGTGTTAGCAGGGACAGTTGTTTTTTTTGTATCCATAATATGATTACTTTTTTTCTAAAAATTCCAGCGCTTCCCGCTGCATTTTATCTACCTCTTTCCGGTATTTGGTGTCGGGATATTCACTGATAACGTTATAATATTCGTCAACGACGGTCTGGTAGCGGTCTTTCTGCTTGCTTGGCACACTGTTTCTGGCAATCATGTAAGAAGAAGACAGGATAAGATAGAGTATGTCTTCGCGGTAGCGGTTTTCGGGATTATCCTTCAGCGCCGTCTTCAGCGCCGTGAAAGCCGCCTTGTAGTTTTCAATCGTGTAGTACAGTTTTGCTGCGGAAAAACTCTTTTCGTCCATCCGGCCGGAAAGCTCGTCGTACAGCGGCTGCAACTCTTTCTTCCACTGGCTTGCAGGATAGAGATAATTAAATTCATTGATGGCCGCCAGCGCCTGCGTGGTTGGTTTAGGGTCGAGCGAGGGGCGGTAGGTTGTTTCGTACAGGCAGATACAACGCATAAAACTCGCTTCTTCGGTAAACTGACTGCGGGGAAA
>JAIRMK010000107.1 GCA_031258755.1 Prevotellaceae bacterium | reverse complement strand
TAACTTCATATTTGCCTCAAAGAAAAACATTTTATATCGTCACGTCAAAAAAAACATGCCAAAATACTGATTATCAAAATCTCAAACAACTATTAAAATACTTAAACGCGACACTAGTGGTTATGAGTTATGAATTAATCACTAACCATTAACCACTAATAACTCTTAACTCATACAGCCGCCCATTTTTTAATTACCATTTTCCGTAAATTTACCGCATACAAGTAGCGATATGCTTTGGGCGACAGCACTTCAAGCAACACTTTCCGGCGCAGGTTATACGTATTCTGATGTATCATAAAACCCAAATAGGAATTGATCTGTGCGCGAAACTCGGCCAATACTTCCGGCGGTGGCGGTATCTCCTCATTCCACGAATCAAAATAACAGTTCCACTTGTTGAGCATGTGGTACGCCTTTGCTTTTGTGCGATTGCGAATATACGTACGATGCGGTTTTATGTATGCATTAAGAAACTGCACGCCTTTTGTATAATGCTGCAGGTAAATTTTATCAGGATGTAATTCCAATCCCATTCTCGTGGCCAAAAACTCACGCAACACCTTCACCAAATCAAGCAGCAATTGTTTATCTTCATGTATAAGAATAAAGTCGTCCACGTAACGCGCGTAATATTTTATCTTCAAAGTATATTTAATAAAGCAATCCAGCTCGTGCAAATACACGTTACTAAACACCTGTGAAGTCAGATTTCCGATAGGGAAACCACAGTCGGGCGGCGAATTAAACAGACTTTTAGACGGCGGCAATCCGTCCCAATCCGCCCGCTTTCCTTTGACAATGCAATTGTCCCGCGGATCATTAAAAATAATCAATTGCAGCAGGTATTTTACCAAATCGGGATCAAAGCAAAACGGTTTGTTCCGCTTTTCGGCTTTCAGACGTCCCTTCTCAATCAGCCCGCACATCTTCTCGTAAAGGCGGGTGCGGCGCATCGACATGAAATACCCTTTGATGTCGAGTTTCAAAATATAACAATCACGCGTATAATTATCAGAGCACGCCTGCATAAACCGCTTGACCCGGTTCACCCCGAACAGGGTGCCCTTACCTTTCCGGCAGCTGCAGCTGTCCAGAATAAGCATTGGCTCATAAAGCGGCTCCAGATAATTCACCACCAAATGGTGAATAACCCTGTCGCGGAAATCGGCCGCAAAAATCTCACGCTGCACCGGCTCAAATACCACGAAAGCAATGCTGGGCCTGATCACATATTTCCGCTCCTTAATCTCCTGATACAACGCGAACAAATTCCGCTCCAAATTCAATTCAAACCGGAGTTGATTGATGGTATTACGCTTATTCTGCCGGGCGTCATAATAAGCCTTAAACAAGTCGTATAACAACTGATCCACAAAAATAAGAATTTAAAGGTGTAAATATTGTAATTATGTATTCATGGGAGGTCCTTCCACTTGGGCGCTTATCCGGGCCTGACATTGCTTCCGCCATCCGTTCAGCTGTTTTGAAATATCCTCCACCTGTTCATTAAAACGGACGTAGGCTTCGAGATTATATAAACGCAAGTCGTAGCACATACGCAAGAGCAAACGCAACGTTTCCACTTTGGCGCACAACTGCCGGAGCTGTTTCATCTTCTCCGGTATTGCTTCGGAAACATTGGCATGATAAATCATTTCTGTGAGCTCGATGGTTTGATTTTTGATGCGCTCACCCAGGGTGTATTGAAAATCTTTCGGGAAATGGCGCACCCGCTCGAACAAAGCAAACAACAGGTCATAAATGGCCTTATACACCGGCAAGCCTTCGGCCAGCTTATAATCCTTCTTCTCTTTGAGCGACCACCCTTCGCGCCATAAGACGTATCCGTCGGTTTCCGGGAACCCAATCAGCGAACACCGTTTTTCACCCTGCTCGGCCACTTTGGCGCCAAACGTTTTAGCCTTTTCTATCAAGCCATCGAGTTGGTTTTTGGGGAAGCCGCCATATACGATATCCCGGCCTACCGCTTTAATGTATTTGCGCGTCATCTTCAATTCCTTAAGATACTTATACGTAAGGAATGCGCTACGTTCATACACATGCCAGAAATTGCCTTCCAACACAAAATGGATACTGGTCGCATTGAGCGATTCTAATTGAAGAATTTCATCTGTAGTCATACGAAAAATTTTAAAAATCAGCGCGTAAAGATAGTATTTTTATAATTACTATAAAAATCTATCAAATCTTGCACAACAAAAAACATCCCACGATTTTTTTTGCACACTACGCAATTTTTCTTACATTTGTAAAAATTCGAAACCACCACAATTTCGAAAAATAAAAATCGAAATATAATGTCATCCGATAAATTTAGAAATAAATACCGCATACCGTCTGCCCGCGCCCAATGGTGGGACTATGGCAACAACGCCGCCTATTTTATTACGATATGCACGGCACACAGGGGAAATTATTTTGGCAAAATTATGAACGACAAAATGATATTGTCGGAAATCGGGGAAATTGCCAATGATTGCTGGGCAGAGATTCCACAACATTTTTCATTTGTTGATTTAGGCATATATATCGTCATGCCCAATCATCTGCATGGGATTGTTATCATCAATAAAAACAAAAATTTGCGGACATCCCCCAATAATATGGACGACGTGGTGGACAAACCACAAAAAACAACGAACAAAAAAAAACAGGCGGTTTTGCGGGAAACAAAAATCCAATGATAAATGACAATGTATCACATGTAATAAAATGGTATAAAGGACGCGTTACATTTGAATCCCGAAAAATACATGCAGGGTTCGCATGGCAAACCCGTTTTCACGATCATATTATCCGCAACAACAGCGAATTCCAACGCATTGCCCGTTATATTACAGACAACCCTGCCAATTGGAAAGGCGATAAAGTGTATAATAATTAAGGTAACGCATTCCTCGTTCTTTCAATTTAAAAGCATTATGGTGCATGAAAAACGCGTGTCCAGCACCGGATTCAAATAATTAAAAATCAAATGATGCACCACCGGACGCGGAAGTCGGCGGCAAACACTTCGCGCTTTACCGGCTTCTCTACAATGAACGCCACAGATGGGCGCGGTTCGTAGGTGCGGTATAAAATATCATGGTATAACTGATGGATATTCGCCTCCAAATCCAACTCGAATTTCAGTTGGTTGATGGTATTACGTTTGTGCTTGCGTGCACCATAATAAGCAAGAAAAACATCTTTCAATAATCCGTAAAATTCCTGCCACTACTTAACGCACCTAACCTGGAACCCGCGGTACTTGCCGTAGTTGTACTGCGGGTAGACGAGGCCACTCGTAGAGAAGTTCACGTTGGACGCGTTGGTAGTAGTGTACTCCGAAGAAGACCAGTAGTAGGCTTCCGACCCAGTATAGTTAACCGACGTACTGTAAGCGTGGCCGCCGTAAACACCACCCCACGTAGTTACATAATTAGTCGTAATCCATGATTGATCAACGCCACTACGATTTGAACCACTACCCCCAAAAGCCTTATCCAATGTCACAAAATCATCCTTCGCAGGCACACGCCATGGCGAAGGACACAAGTTGGCGGCTTGTTCACTCACACACTTCCAATTATATAAATAGCCACTATCGCTATATAACCCACTCGATCGGTAATAAGCCGTCGTTGGGGGATTAGTCGTGCCTAAATCAGTAGCAGCCGTACAACCACTCTGGGCCTTCTGCAAAGGCGCACTCCATGTCTGCGTACCTATCACCCACGTCTGCGTAGAAGCCGCTCCGGGAGGCGGCGTAGCCACCGCATTCACCGTAATAGTACCTGTAGAAGTAGTAGCGCTGACACAGCCATTCGTATGGCTCGCCGACACCGTATAACTAGTATAACTAAACGTGCCGGCAACCGATGGCGTACCGCTTATCGTGAGTGTAGTACCGGAAATAGCGCCGGTAACGCCAGTCGGAAGACTACCACCCCGAGAGATGCTGGTCGCATTAGACGCCGTATAAGTAATCGCCGAAATCGCCACATTCTGATTTACAGACTGGCTGGCAGCTCCACCGGAACGGGCAATGGTGGGAAGGGCATTCACCGTCACCAACGCATTGCTCGAGGTGGCCGAACAGGCGCTGAGCCCATTGCTCACCACCACCGTGTAAGTCGCATTGCCGGTCAAGGCCGCAGTCGTGTAATTGGCCGTCGCGTAGCCGGAGCCTTCGCTTGTTATATCGACGCCGTTCTTCTTCCACTGATAGGTGGCGGTGCTGCTCGCCGTTACACTTAAACTCACCGTACCGCCGGCACAGATAACACTGCTCGGGGCGGGATGGGTAGTAATGCTGGGGATGGCATACACTGCCGCCATCTCCGGCCGCCCGGTACGTATCCTGCACCAGCTCACCCAGCCCGCCGACCACCCCATCAATGTGTATCATCCCGAAGGCGAATATTTGAAGGGGCTGGTGGTGCAAGTTAGTTGAAAGTTGAAAGTTGAGAGTTGAGAGGCAAATGAAGTTGTTTGCTACTGTCTATTTTTGTTGCAATGCCCGAATTTCTTCCTCCGTAAGGCCTGTGTAACGCATGATTTTTTCAACCGGTTCGCGATCGTTCAGCATGTGCAGGGCAATATCCTTACGTTCCTGTACAACGCCTTCGGCGCGGCCTTCGGTAATACCCTGAGCGCGGCCTTCAATTCGGCCTTCGGCAATGCCTTTGGCGCGGCCTTCGGCAATACCTTTGGCATGGCCTTCGGCATGTCCCCGTGTGAGGCCGTCTTTAACGGCGTAACTTAACGTGTTCCACAAATCGCGATATACTTTCACGCTGTCTTCATATTGATAAATTTCCGACGGGGTGAATTTTGCAATCTCGGCCGTGCGGAATAAGTTATCAAACACCTTCTCCTGTAGTTTTACGGGCCGGCGTTCCAGCTGCGGCAAGTTTTTCAGCACATACAGCCATTTGTCGAACCGCGTAACCAGTTCCTCTTCCGTTTTATTGAATTTCGGCATCTCCAAATAGATAAACGTGAGCTTGTCGTAGAAGACATGGTGTTTCTTCGTGTCCATCAGTTTGATTTCACGATGGAAGTAGCTCTCGTCGTCTTTATCGTCCTCAAACACGAAGTCGAGGATGCCGATTAAGTAAACGGCCTTCAGGGAGAAGTTCCAGTTGCCCTGCCGCCCCTGTTGCTGGATAGGAAACGTGGCATAAAACACGCTGCGTTCTTTAAAATATTCCTGCTTGTTTTTCTGCATTTCCACGATGAATTTTTCGCTTTTTTCATTTTCGCAGTAAATGTCGAACACGGCGCGGCGGTCGGGCTCGCCGAAGCCCATTTGTTCGTTTTGCAGGTAATGGATGTCGGTAATCCGGCCCTGTTCCCTGATAATTTGATTCAGGAAATCAATCAGGAGGTCTTTGTTGACTTCCGTGCCGAACAGCTTCTTGAAGCCGAAATCAGTAAACGGGTTGATGTATTTTTCAGTGGTCGTCCTCATCAGGTATAAATTTTAAAACTGTGCAGGAAATATTATTTTCGCAAAGGTACATATTTTTTTTAAATAATCTGTCAGATTAGACCGGCGCGATATGGAACGTGGCGCGTTTCTTTCCCCTGTATTTGCCCTTGCCGCGAATGGTGAGTTCGGCCATGCCCGCCTTCCTGTTGTTCCTGTAGATTATCGAGAAGTCGCTGCCCAGAAAGAGTTTCACGGCGGGCTTGTCGTCTTCGGTGTAGTACACTTCCGGCAGCGGGGTGACGCGCTGGCCGGTAAACGGCTGTAGCGGGAGGGGCTCAATCACCGTGTGGCCGGGCCTGCCGAGGTCTTTCCGTACGCGGTGGTACTCGGCGTTGATGCGTTCGATTTCGGGGTTCAGGTGGTTGATGAACGTGGCGAAATCGGCCGATGCGCCCGCCCCGGCGTTGGAGTTGATGAGGTAGGTGACAGGCCGCCAGGCGGCCTCCAGCTTCCTGCGCGCTTCGAGGGCCGTGCAGGGCGGCTTGGCAACCCGTTCGGCGGAGCGCTGGCGGAGCAGGCTCTCGAACATGTCGAGCGCCGTTTGCAGTTGTTGCACCTGCGTGGCCAGGCCGAGGTTGGCGACGTCCGGCGCACAGTCGGTGGCAAAATGTTCGAGCGTTTCGCGCACGGCGACCGTTTTCTCATCGTAGGATTTGAGCATGATGTTGCCATAATTCTTCAGCATGTCGTATGCCTTTAAGCCGGACGCGGCAATGGCCGGCGCCGGCGAACGCCTGCCGAAATCCACGCCGGCATTAATGAGCGCCACAGCGCTATTGAGTTTCACGTTGGCGGCGGCGATGGCGGCGGTGAACTCGCTCCTGCGCACCCACAGGTACACGGCATTCTCTTTCTCCAGCGCCGCGCGGAAGGGGGGCAGCAGCGGCGCCACCGCGTCCTGCAGGGCTTCGCCGGCCGCCGCGAGGAGGGCGTCTATCTGGTAAAAGAGCCGCAAATGCGCCGGCAGCGTGATGTCATGGAAATAAATAGCTGCAATTTTCTTCATTGTAATGATTTAAAAAGGTCGATTTACATGTCGAGGCTGCAAAGTTAGTAATTTATTTATAAAATACAACTTTTAGCGGAACAATGTAGTTTATACATTAGAGCCATAAAGCATTTAGCAGAGCAATGTAATTTATACATTGGAGCCATAAAGCATTTAGCGAAGTAATGTAATTTATACATTGGAGCCATAAAGCATTTAGCGGAGCAATGTAATTTATATATTGGAGCCATAAAGTATTTGGCGCGCCAATGTAGTTTATACATTGGTGCGCCAACGCGGTTTGGGAGTGCAAATGCCTAATCCCTGATACAGCGGACAGAGTGGCCGTAGGAACGGTAGTTCTTGGCGCGGCCCACGGTAATGCGGTAATAGACGAAGGACCGGAACCACGCGTACTCGCTATCGGAGAGTGATGAACTCCAAAAGAAGGCCTCGGCGCCCTGGCTGTAGAAGTACTCGAATCTGCGCAGACCGGCCGGCAGCGCCCGGAAACCATAATTGTCGGTCCCCGCACCATAAGGAGTCCCATCACGACGGGCATAATAAGTCCAATTCACTTTGGTATCATCAATACAGTCAAGATTCGTAGCTGGGCACGTACACTTCGCCTTACCGCGTGATCCGGCATCTATGCCATTATCCGAACCAAAACCACCTTTGATAGTATCTGCATTCTGATGCGCCTTACCACCCGCACTCTCCATACCGTCCAAAATAATGCCCCACTCATAGTCGGTCGGCACATGCCAATTCGGCGGACAAATTCCGCGCCCGCCTGTGGAACCATTCGAAGTATGGCCATGATTTCTTTTACAATTGGTAGTATTAGCTGCGCCGGTACAATAAGTGCTGCTCGCTTCCGTCCACGCACCTTTACCGTCAAACGACATCGCCGTCTCCCACGAATACAGCGCCCCCCACACGTCGCAACTGGCCTTTGTTGAATACGTCTCACTTATGAAGTTTTCCCCGGCCGGACACCAGAAATGCCCGATTAATGCAGGATTTAGACCTTTGCCGGTTGATGGCTGATTCGCCCTCATCTGCCATGTCAACCCTTTCTGGTAATTCAAGTTCCGCGCCATAATCCAGCGGCCGTTCAGCTTCACTACCGGATAATTCTTATTGTCCCGCTCATCGGTTAACACGACATACGTAGAAGCGCTATAACGCCTGTCAAAGCCCGCAAACGTACTCACCACCTCACGCGGCGTGAACGTACAGCTGCCCTGCGGCTGATCGTCGCCCGGCGTAAATACCTTTAATGTATATGTGCCGGCGGCGGCATCAATGATATTACAGCCCGCGTCTATCGTATAACGGTTAAAATAATACGTCCCCACATCAATATAATTCCACATATCTTTATTTAAGGCATACGTGGCGTCACGGCCGGTCAAGGTCGCAGCGCTCGCGCCGGTACGCGCCCACAAGTACGTGAGCTTACCTCTGCCACCGGATGCCGGCCTCAGACTTTCCACCACGCCCATAGGCGGTATACCTACAGGAACTGCCGCTAAATCCGTCACTATGCTCCCGGTATAAAGCTTAGTGGACACCGTCACCAGCGCCCTGCGCGAGGTGATGGAACAGGCGCTAAACCCATTGCTCACCACCACCGTATAAGTCGTACCGCCGGTTATGGATTCTGTAACGTAATAGGCATACTTACCGTCGGTGCCGTCGGTGCCGCCCGGCACATCGACGCCATCCTTCTTCCACTGCCAGGCCGTAGCGTTGTCCGCTTCTACACGTAACCAAAACGTATTGCCATAACAGATATCACTGTCCGCCCTGGGCTGGGTGGTAATGATCGGTCTGGCATACACCGTCGCCAGCGCATTGTCTGAGGTGGCTGAACAGGCGCTAAGCCCGTTGCTCACCACCACCGTATAGGTCGCATTGGCGGTCAAGACCGCAGTGGTGTAATTGGCGGTCGTGCCGCCGGCGCCGTCCGTCACATCGGCGCCATTCTTCTTCCACCGGTAGCGGTGGGCATTGTCTGCCCCTACGCTTAACTGCACCGCGCCGCGTACACATATATTAGTGTTCGCCGCGGGCTGGGTGGTGATGGTGGGCCGTACACAGGTGAAAGTACCCGGCGCACCGGTCTTATCGGTAAATAACTCCACGGTATCGCCCTCCTGCACAACGTAGCTGCCGTCTAACGAGGCCGCGGTATAGGTAGCGCCATCCGCTCGCTTCAGCACAAGCGCATAGGGCGGCATACCCGTAAACGAAATGTCGGTAATCGAGGTGTATTTCCCTGTCGGCCGGTAATTCGAAGCGTATGCGCAAGCGCCGTGTAGGGGGCGGCTCTGAGAGCCGCCCGTACTGGCGGTAAGCAGCTGCACAGTGGCCGAGAAACTGCCTGTATGGCGGGCATTGCCAATCACCCATACGCCTTTATTATTATCGGGCAGTTGTTCCACCACGCCGGCGCCCGGCGCCGACGTGGCGGTTAAGGTGGCGCCCGGGGCCAACGGCAAGCGCCGCATCACGCCCGCGTCGCTGTGATCCACCCACACCCACACCGAGTCGCTCCATACCGCCGGCATGCCGGTGTTTTTCCAACTCACGTCGAACGTCACCGTCCCGGCGTTTACCACAAGGTTTGACACGTCCACGCCGTTCTGCGCTATGCCCGCCAAGGGACACAAAAAAAGTAGCAGTAGGCAGTAGCAGTACGCCGTAGGGGCGAACCTGTGTGTTCGCCTATTCTCCGTTCCCCGTTTTCCGTTCCCCGTTCTCCGTTCCCCGGCATGTTGTTTCTTCTAAAAAATTTCGGCATCATATTTCTCCATTAAAAAATTATAATTAACAATGTATCGCTTTACACTTAAAAACAAACGGGCTACAAATCCCTAATACAGCGGACAGAGAAGCCGAAGGAACGGTAGCTGTTGTAGCGCTGCACGGTAGCGTTGTTATAGCCGAATTCCCGGTACCACGCGTACGAGCTACTGTTGGCAG
>JAIRMK010000104.1 GCA_031258755.1 Prevotellaceae bacterium | reverse complement strand
ACGACGCCTTGAAGTTCGTGAAGCGCGAAGCGCGGCGCGGCAGCCGCTACAACGGCATCATGCTCGACCCGCCGGCCTACGGACACGGCACCGGCGGCGAGAAATGGAAACTCGACGAGCGCCTGCTGGAGATGCTGCAGGAATGTCACAAGATATTGTTGCCCGACGATTGTTTCTTTATACTGAACCTGTATTCCAACGGATTTTCCTCACTGGTGGCCGACACCATCACCTGTAGCGTGTTCGGCGATATAAAAGACCGGGAGTCCGGCGAATTATTTTTACAAGACCGTTTCGGGAAGCGGTTATCATTAAGTGTTTTTACGCGATTTAAACGATGAAGTTTTTTTCTCACAGGATTATTGCTATTATCATAGCGCTGCTCACCGTAGCGGGCGGCTCGCTGGTGGCGATGTTTTTCGCCATTCACTTTCACATCGGCATATTGATAGGATTGTGTATCCTGATTATTATCCTGATTTATTTTTTAGTGTATGCCACGTTGCAGCGCTTTGTCATCAACAAGCTCACGCCCATTTACAAGACTATCTACAACACGGAGAACATCAAAATCAAGAAAGACCTCAGGAGCAACGTCAAGGGTAGCGATATTATCGAGCGGGTAAACCGCGATGTGGTGGACTGGGCGGCGAAGAAAACGGAGGAAATCAGCCGGCTGTCGGAGCTGGAGCGGTATCGCAAGGAGTTTCTGGGGAACGTGTCGCACGAATTGAAAACGCCGATATTCAACATCCAGGGGTTCATCCTCACCTTGCTCGACGGGGGGTTGAACGACCCGAACATCAACCGGAAATACCTCGAGCGGACGGAGAAGAGCGTAGAGCGGCTCATCAACATTATGCAAGAGCTGGACGTAATTAACCGCATCGAAACCGGACAAATGCAGTTGAACAAAACGACGTTCAACATTGTGTCGCTGGTAGAAGAGTTGTTCGAGTCGTTTGAGCTGACGGCCGAGAACAGACAAATCGACCTGCGCATGCACGCGCCGGTGGGCGGGAAAATCATGGTGTATGCCGACCGCAAACGCATCTCGCAGGTGCTGACCAACCTCATTGCAAACTCCATCAACTACGGTCGCGAGGGCGGCGAAACGGTGGTGTTGTTTTCTCATCTGTCCAACCGCATTTTGGTGGAGGTGAAGGACACGGGTATCGGTATCAGTGCGGAAGCCCTGCCGCGCATTTTCGAACGGTTCTACCGCGTGGACAAACACCGCTCGCGCGAACACGGCGGCAGCGGGCTGGGGCTGGCCATCGTGAAGCACTTCATCGAGGCGCACGACCAGTCGATTAACGTGCGCAGCGAACTGGGGAAAGGCACCACGTTTGCATTTACTTTAGATAAATCGAAATAAATTATATGCCATGCAATTTTTAACTGTTACCTGGAATGTAGATCCCGAATTAATCACCATAGGCCCCATGCACGTGCGGTACTATGGGGCGCTTTTCGTATGCGCCTTCGTGGCGAGCTACCTCTTGTTTCTACGCATGTTTAAACGTGAAAAGCTGCCGGTGGCTTTACTGGAACAACTTACCTGGATTGTGGCCATTTCCACGTTTGTGGGTGCACGGCTGGGGCATTGTTTGTTCTACCAGCCCGGATATTTTTTGGCGCATCCGCTCGAAATTATCCTTCCTGTCCGTTTTTCCCCGCATTTTGAAATCATCGGCTACCAAGGGCTGGCAAGCCATGGCGCGGCCTTTGGTATTCTCATCGGGTTGTGGTATTTCTGCCGGAAGCACAAGAAGCATTATGTCTGGATACTCGACCGCATTGCCATTGCCATACCGCTCGCCGGATGTATGGTGCGCATAGGCAACCTCATGAACTCCGAAATCTACGGCGACGTCACAGACCTGCCGTGGGGTTTTATTTTCGTGCGTGCCGGCGAAACCATGCCGCACCACCCCACGCAGCTTTACGAGGCGCTGTCGTATCTGGCGCTCTTCTTCCTGCTGCATTACCTCTACCGGCGCAAACTGCCCACGCTGCGGCGCGGCACGCTGTTCGGCATCTTCCTCATCGGGCTATTCGCCGCCCGTTTCCTCATCGAATTTATCAAGGAGCCGCAAGTGGGGTTTGAGGAAAATATGTTTCTCAATATGGGACAGTGGCTCAGTGTGCCGTTTATTGTGGCGGGCGTTGTATTCCTGTGGTGGAGCCTGAAGTACGGCAAGCCCGAAAACGAGGAACGGACAGTAGCAGCAGGCCGTGGCAGTAAGCAGTCTTCAGCGGGGAATAAGCGATTGAAATAATTTTTACTATCTTTGTAAAAAATATGAATACAACACTAACAATAAACGTAAAGGAGAGCATTGCCAAGCAAGCGGAAATATATGCCGGCCGGTACAATCTCAACTTGCCGGAATTGGTAGAGCGCTATCTGGTTTCGCTGATTCATCCCGAACAATATTCCGGATTGGCAAGCAAACCGGCTGATAAAAGCCTCAAAGCACTCAGGGGAAAAATACAGTTCCGGGATGATTATGATTACAAATCAATGAGAGAAGCCACATGATACTCGTTGACACTCTTCATAAATAATTGAAATAATTTTTACTATCTTTCCCCTATAAATTCATTCAAAGAACGTCTAAGACCTTGATTGTCGCCTTAGGCATGCGATTTTCCCCTGCGAGCTTGGTTCGATTGTCGAACATTAACTCATGTCTGTGTGCT
>JAIRMK010000091.1 GCA_031258755.1 Prevotellaceae bacterium | reverse complement strand
ATATGTTATTATTTTTTTCATGTTTTATTATTTTTTTTCCCACAGATGCACACAGATTTTTTTATTTCATAGATTTCTGTGTAATCTGCAAAAATCCGTGTACATCTGTGGGGATAGTTTTTAGTTCAACTCATTGCTCCATCCTTCGGTTTGCGACAGTTCATAGCCTTTGTTGCGATAATCGCGGCGTTGGGCGTCTCCCACCGGCGCGAGGTAAGGATTTACGCCGGATAAATCCCAGAAAGCGCGGCGATTTTGCACATTTGCTCCGTAAAAATAACCGGTGGCCACCGTAGTAGCTTTCCCGTCATACAGCACTTTCTTGCCGTCTTCCGTAATCACGCCTATTTTATTGACATTCCCATCCAATTCGGTAGCCGTCAATTCCGCCCGCAAATCTACCCAAATACCTTTCAGCAAATCGGGGTTTTTCTGGTCGTTCATGTAGTCCAGCTTGTGCCAGCGGCGCAAGTCCACTAAGCGCGAATGTTCAAAGTATAATTCCATCCGGCGTTCGCGGCGGATTTCCCAAATCAGCGGCGGCACGCCCTGGTCGCGATTAGGGTCAAAATTCTCCGTGATGGCCGCCAAATTCATCGGAGACGTTTTCACTAAGCCTTTGCCGATAGCGGTTGCGTCCAGGGGGCGGTTGCGGATTTTATTTATAGACGTTTCAATATCCCCCTGTGTTACCGGTGCGCCGCCCAAAGTAGCCAGTTCGGCTTTGGCTTCTATCCAATTCAACAGCAGTTCTGCATAACGCATCACCGGGGCATCATTCGTATTATTAGAACTCAAATATTGTGATGGCAATGCTCTTCCTTCCGCTGCTATCGGAGGAGCTTCACGATTGATGAATTTCACGGTATATAATCCGGAAGAGGTTGCTTTTGTGGTCGGTTTTTCCCAGAAAGTCGCTTCAAAACGCGGGTCGCGGGTTTTAATTAAATTTTGTAAATCAAATTTACCGACATTGGTCAAGGTGGAAGTTGCCCACGGCTTGCCGTCGGCGCAGATAAAGGCTTTCACCACATCCAGGTTAGCGCAGGCACTCATTGATTCATTCATGTTGCAATAGGTGGCGACAGAATGAGTCATTGGAACATCCTGGCTGTAATGGCGATACAGAATGCATTCGGTATTATTTGCGAGGCTTTCGCTGCCGAACAGGGAGCGGAAATCGCCGGCAATATCATACTTGCCGCTACCTATAATATAGTCGCCCGCTTCTACGGCAAATTCCAGGAATTTCTTTGCCCTTTCATTGCTGCTATAATGGTATTTCAGCCATGTGCCTTCATGCAGCATGAGCCGCGCAATATAAGCGGCCACCACATAGCGATTGGCCTGCTGGTTGCCGTCATCCAGGCGGACATTTTCGAACGCAAACTTCAAGTCGTCATACACCGCATCCATTACTTCATTGCGCGGGGTGCGGGGTTTGTACAGTTCATCCCGTTCACTGTCCAGAACTTCGTGTTCGTAATAAGGCACATCGCCGAATACCCGCACTAAGTTGGCATATTCCATAGCCCGGAAAAAGCGGCCTATGCCTACCCAGTGGTTTTTCTGTTCTTCGGACAGTATGCCGCCCATGCGCTGTTCAATGCGGTCGAGCATAACATTCAGTTTACGCACCCAGTAAAAATTCCAGTTCGGGCCATTGTAGGATTCTATCCAGGCAAGCGCCGAAGAGGTACTGTACCGGCTGGTAGGAACCGTTATTTCCAATGCCCGTTGAATACCATTGACCATAATATCGTCGCTGGTAAGATAGCCGGTTAGGGACGCATAAATGGTACTATATCCTGTACTATAACCTACAAAATAATTGGGATAACACTCATTGACATATAACCGCAAGTCGGTTTCGCTTGTCCAATAACTTTCGTCGTCTTGACTGGTCAAAGGCGGACGGTCGAGCAACTTTTCACAACTTGAAAAGAAAACCAATGTGGTTAAAGTGAATACGAATAATAGTATTTTTGTTTTCATCCTATTTTTATTTTTTAAGTGTTGAAATTATAAAGTTATTTGTACGCCTGCCGATACGGTTTTGAACGTCGGCGTTCCCTGCCCGGTACGTCCCCAATTGTAAGTAGAGGTATTCCACATGGAATAGCCGCTGATTTCTTCCGGGTCAATGGGCAGGCCGCGCAGGTGATCGAAGGTAAAGAAATTTTCCAGCGATATATAGACGCGCGCTTTGGTCAGGTAAATTTTCCGCAGCCATTTATCGGGCAGGCTATAACCGAACGTAATATTCTTAATACGCAGGTAGGACATATCCAGCAAATAACGGGATTGTGCCAGCGTATTATATATCTGCGAACTTGCCCCTGCCGTAGCGCCCACATTCCAGGGACGGGGATAGAACGCGTCAGTGCGGTCTTCTTTCCAGAAGTCGCCGGCAATGGCCTGCGGCATGGCGCCATCGGTGGTATTGTAGCCCGGCACCGCCAGGGTGCCGTCGCCAACGATTTCGCGTTTCCCTATCCCCTGAAAGAATACGGACACATCAAAACCTTTGTAGTCGGCACCTATCCGGAAACCGTATTCATAACGGGGCGTGGAGTTCCCTATCACCTTCCGGTCGCCCGGATCGCCGAACGTGCCGGCGCCGGGGGTAATATAGCCGTCACCATTCAGGTCTGTATATTTCACATCGCCGGGGCCATACCGGAAAGTCCCGCCTTCCAGATAAGACTGGTAATTGGGATTGTTGCCGGCCAGCATGTTTGTTGTTCTGGGAACGCCGTTGTAGATAATGATACCTTGCTGAATTGTGCCGTCCGGGTTATACAGGAAATCGTCCTGCTGGTAGAGCCTGTCCGTTACATAGCCCCATATATCGCCGTAGGTAGCGCCGGTAGCATAAGCGCTGCCGATGCTCCGGTTGACCCACGGGGTTTTATAATCGGCGCCTTTGGTAATCACCGACACCGCATCCGACAGGGTGGCGGTAACGTTAATACCGATACCGTTGGCAAAGCGGTGGTTAAAATCGATGGTGATGTCCCAGCCGCGCGTACGGGCATTCCCATAGTTGCCTATCGGCGCAGTATCGCCATAGGTAGTGGGCAGTGCATCGCCGGCTATAAGCATGTCGCGGGTATGCGTCTGGAACCAGTCGAATGTAACGCCTATTTTATTTTGCCAGAAACGCAAATCAATCCCCAAGTTTAAGGTTTCGATATTTTGCCACGACACATTGCCCTGCACGGCATTCGGCGTGCCATAATAATTCACTTGTTTGCTGTCGCCGGTCAACCACGAGGATTGCCCAAAAGTCATGGTTGCCAAATATAGTGCATTGGATACACTCTGGTCGCCCAATGTACCCCATGACGCACGGATTTTGGCAAAACTGAGGAGATGGTCGATTTCCAAATCTTTCATAAAATCCTCATTGGTAAGTATCCAGCCGCCCGAGAACGAAGGATACCAGCGCCATTTCAATGCAGCCGGAAACATGGACGAGCCGTCGTACCGTAAATTGGCTTCCACAAGATAGCGGTCTTTGTAAGCATAGTTGATACGCCCGAAAAACCCTGCCTGTGCGCTCCAGTTGGCGTTGCCGAGAACAGTCATTTCTCCGGTAGCATAGTTGAACTGTGGATTTTCATAATCAGTCAAATCCAATTTTTCCCCAGCAATTTGGTTCCATTCATCAGTAACGATATTTGTTCCCAGCATAAACTTAAAGGCATGTTCCTGTTCTGCACCTAATTTCAAGTTATAGGTAGAATAAGCGTTAAACGTACTGTTCCGCGTAATTCTCCGCAAGCTGTATATCTGGCTGGGGATAGTCGTTGAACCTCCCGGAGGATAATAAGTAACTTTAACAAACTGATAAGCCGGTACACCGCCGTTCTGTACGATATTCCCGTCATCATCTACAAAAACCTGATTTCCGTTTTCATCTTTCCATAACATAGGGGCAGTGTCCCAAGTATTCAGTGCAGTAAACATGGGGAGATAAAAATTCCTGTTCTCTTGTTGATTATAATAAGTATAATCGACTTCCAAATTCCAATCTTTCGTGAAGTTAATCGTCGCCCCGAAGTTGAGGTTAAAATACGTGTATTCCCTGTTGGAAGTAATGGCGTTTTCGGTTTCATACGCCGGCCCCCTTACCGGGACGCCGTGTTCTTCCACACCAATAGGAAACATGGGCGACCAGCGGTACAAATAATACCAAGGGTCAGCAGTGGTTGCTCCCGAAGCAGGATAGCGTTTGTTGCGGTTGGAAAACATGGTGCCGCCGCGAACCGTCAAATAATCGGTTACATCCGATGTAACACTGACAGCGGCATTGTAGCGCGTAAAATCATCTATTTTGGCGGTTTTCATCATCCCGTTCTGGTGCACATAGCCTGCGCTGAGGTTATAGGCGGTTTTACCGCTTTTACCGTTGGCTGAAAAGTTGTGCGTCATGGTCGGCGCCCATTCCCGCACCATTACTTCATAGGGATCGTACATACGCACGCCCAGTTTGTAGCTGCCTTCCATGTACCAGTCGCGGTTATACACAATGGGGTCGGTCGCTTTGACTGTGTCGCCGTACTTTTCCTGCCATTCCACCGCCCGGTAATAACTTTGCCGATTTACTTGCCAGTAAGTGCCGATGGTAGCATTGGGGTTGGTTCGTTCCGCCGCTGAGAGCACATAGTCCAACGCATCCGTACCGGCCATGTTAATTTCTTTCGCTACATTTTGCCACGAAAAATTACCGGAATAGCTGACGGTAATCTTATCGGATTTCGCGCCTTTCTTGGTGGTGATTAAAATCACGCCGAAAGCGCCTTTTGAACCGTAAATAGAGGACGACGCCGCATCCTTCAACACTGAGATAGACTCAATGTCGTCAGGATTGACCATCTGGATGCTCGGTATTTCCACGTTGTCCACCAATATCAGCGGGGATTTGGTACTTTCAATGGAAGCAAATATCCCGCGAATGCGAATGAGGGGGTCGGAGCCTACTTC
>JAIRMK010000148.1 GCA_031258755.1 Prevotellaceae bacterium | reverse complement strand
TATGATATTCCCATATTTAACCTGACCCTGTTCTGTGATGACACGTGTCCCGAATTGTATGATACGGCTTATATGGCAAGTCTGGCAGAGCAATCGCAAGCCACCTTGCTGCTGATTATTGACAATGCGGCTACAAATTTGCAGCAACGCGATAAGGCTCAAGAAACTTTTCGCATTTCTTACGCCGCCTCATACCGGTTTTATGATGCCGCACAGCAGCGCTACATCGCAACCCGGCAGTTGAATGACAGTTTAAGTTTTGTAAACCCATTGCTTCGGAATTTAACCGGCGAAGATATACAGGAAATATGGCGTGACGTCATTCGCGATGCAGGCCGCCAATCCTTGGAATTGACAGTGCCGCGCTGGGGAACGAACTACCGCTTTTATTACCTGCCCTTCGAGCTTTCGAGAGGCGCCTGGGATGATGCCGCTTTCTATGTCGAACGGGGCAATTGGTCTGAAGCCATGAGGCTATGGGGGCAGTTGGCGGCTTCTTCCACAGGGAAAAAAGCAGCGTATGCCGCTTTCAATATAGCCCTGGGCGCGGAAATGCTGAACGAATACGAATTGGCGCTGGAATGGTTGGCGTTGGCCGATGAAAATGCACGCCTTGAGGAAACAGGCGATTACCGGAAACGCATACAGCAGCGCCTGGTCGATAAGGAAAAATTGAATAAACAGTTAGGATATTAAAAATATATTTACTAAATTTGTCGCCCTTATTCAAATTACGCCTCCTTAGCTCAGCGGTAGAGCAGCTCATTCGTAATGAGCAGGTCGACGGTTCAAATCCGTTGGGAGGCTCACTCCTTTTTTTAATAGCTGTTTTTTTTGCGTCGTGCGGGAATACCGGCACGGCGCCGCCACAGGCCGACGCATATTATACCCCGCACTATGCCACCGGTTTTTATATGGAGAAACAGGGAGAGGATAAACTGCTTCACGTGAAAGACCCGTGGCAAGGCGCCGAGCAGGTTAATTATACCTATCGCCTGTGCGCCCGTGGTGATAGCGCGGCGCTGGCCGCTTCGCTGATGACTATCCCCATTCCGGTTGAGCGGGCGGTATGTCTTTCCACCACACACCTCGCTTTCATTGACGCTTTGCAGGAAACCGCTACTGTGGTGGGCGTATCGGGCGTGAAATATGTGTCGAACCCTCTCATACAGGCGCGTGCGGCGGCGGGCGATGTGCGCGATGTGGGCTATGAAACAGGTGTGTATTATGAGCAGTTGGCCATGTTGAACCCCGATGTGGTGTTTGCCTATGGAATAGCCGGCGAAATGCGCAGTGTGGCCGACAAACTGCATGCCATGGGCGTCAGGGTGGTGTTTGTGGGCGATTATCTTGAGGAAACCCCACTGGGGAAAGCCGAGACATTGCTTGCTTTTGCGGCTTTTTATAATAAGGAAGACACCGCCAAAATGTTGTTTCAACATATCGTTGATGAGTATTGTGCGGTGAAAAATAAAGTGGATACTGCCGCTTATCGTCCGAAAATATTGCTTAATGCGCCATGGCGCAATGCGTGGTATTTTCCGGGCACGCGCAATTACCTCACGGCGCTTATTCATGACGCCGGCGGCGAGGTGCTGGGCGGCCGTCCGGGACGCAACAGCACGCCGCTAAGTTTCGAGGCGGCATACCGCTACGCCATGCAGGCCGATTATTGGTTGCATCCCAACCACTATAATACGTTGGATGAATTGAAACGTAATGATCCGCGTTTTGCGGCCATCCCGGCCTTTCGGCAACATCGCGTTTTTAACAACTCCCTGCGCAGCACGCCCGGAGGCGGTAGCGATTTTTGGGAGTCGGGCGTGGTGCAGCCCCACATTATACTCCGCGATGTGGTCAGTATTTTGCATCCTGACCTGTTGCCGGAACACCGGTTGGAATATTATAAACAACTATGATATAAAATCCACTTTCGTATTCTTTCCGTCGTCGGTTAGCCCGATCAACAATTTTTGTCCTGTTTTCACTTGCAACCTGATAATCGCTTCGGCAATCGGATCCTCCAAATAGCGCTGTATGGCGCGTTTCAACGGCCGCGCGCCAAATTGCGGATCGAAACCTTGTTCCGCCACAAACTTCTTCGCGTCCTGCGAAATGTCTATCTCATAACCCGCGTGGTGAATGCGGTCATACAACTCTTTCAATTCGATGTTGATGATTTCGTAAATGTTTTCTTGTGTCAACGTATTAAACAGCACCTGCTCATCTACGCGGTTTAAAAATTCGGGCGTGAAAGTTTTTCGCAGGGCTTTTTCAATAATATTGCGGGAGTTCTCTGTGGCGTTACGTTTCGTGGCATTGGCGAAGCCCACGCCTTGCCCGAACTCTTTCACTTCGCGACTGCCGATGTTTGAAGTCATAATGAGCACCGTGTTGCGAAAGTCGATTTTACGGCCTGTGCTGTCGGTGAGCATTCCTTCGTCGAGCACTTGCAGCAGCAAGTTAAAAATGTCGGGATGCGCTTTTTCGATCTCGTCGAGTAAGACCACGGCATACGGTTTGCGGCGCACCCGCTCCGTCAGCTGTCCGCCTTCTTCATACCCCACATAGCCCGGAGGCGCGCCAATCAACCGGCTCAGCGCATGTTTCTCCATATATTCGCTCATGTCGATGCGTACCATGTTGTCGGTTGTATCAAACAAGTATTCCGTCAGCACCTTTGCCAGCTGCGTTTTTCCCACGCCTGTGGGGCCTAAGAAAATAAAGCTGCCGATGGGTTTGTTGGGATCTTTCAATCCTGCGCGGTTGCGTTGTATGGCGCGTACCACCTTATCCACCACTTCATCCTGCCCGATAACCTGCCCTTTCAGTTCCTCGCCCATTTTGAGCAGTCGTTCGCTCTCTTCCTGCGCTACGCGGCGGATCGGCACGTTTGCCATCATGGATACCACTTCCGCCACCTTTTCATCATCGACTACCTCATAATTCCGCGCCTGTTCCACATTCCATTCTTTTTCTTTCTCCTTATATACTTTTTGCAGCTCCACTTCGCGGTATTGCATGGTGCGGGCGGCTTCGTAATCTTCCTTGTCGGCCAGCGCCAATTTTTCCAATTTCACATGTTCTATTTCCTTTTCCAGTTCTTCCAGTTGTGGCGGTATGGCTATGTTTTCAATATGCACACGTGCGCCGGCCTCGTCGAGTGCGTCAATGGCCTTGTCGGGCAAACTGCGGTCGGTGATATAGCGCTGGGTCAGGTACACGCAGGCTTTAATGGCCTCCGACGTGTAGGTGACGCTATGGTGTTTTTCGTAGCGCTCTTTGATGTTCTGCAAAATTTCAATAGTTTCTTCCGGAGAAGTAGGATCTACCATGATTTTTTGGAAACGGCGTTCCAGCGCGCCGTCTTTTTCAATGTAATTACGGTATTCGTCCAACGTGGTGGCGCCGATACATTGTATCGAGCCCCGTGCCAGCGCCGGCTTCAGCATATTGGCTGCGTCTAACGAGCCTCCCGCGCCACCGGCGCCCACCAACGTGTGCAGCTCGTCAATAAATAAAATCAGATTTGGCGTTTTTGTCAATTCATTTAAAATCGCCTTCATCCGTTCTTCAAATTGGCCGCGATATTTGGTGCCCGCCACAATCGATGCCACATCAAGGGCGATAATTCGTTTTCCGAGCAACACGCGCGACACTTTGCGCTGGGCGATACGCAGGGCCAGCCCTTCGGCAATGGCCGATTTTCCCACGCCCGGCTCGCCAATCAGCACCGGATTGTTTTTTTTGCGGCGGCTCAGGATTTGCGCCAACCGCTCAATTTCTTTATCGCGGCCTACTACGGGGTCTAATTTTCCCGACAGCGCCGCTTCCGTGAGGTCAATGCCGTAATTGTCGAGGGTAGGCGTGTCGCTTTGCGGCTTTTCAAATTCGCCCGCCGCCGCCCGCTTTGCCCGCGTTTGGTTATTCTTTTTGGGCGCTTCTTCCGGCGTTTCTTCGTAGTCCACCGTATTTTTCGGCAACGGTGATTTTCCGTTTGTAAAGTACGAAAAGGCCAGCGGATAATCAATGCCATGCTTTGTCATTATCCGGGCGCTTTCGCTCTCTTCCTTGTGTAATAAGGCCAGCAGGAGATGTTTGGCAGTGGGTTTTTTCTCGTCTTTCATCGCCATAGCTTCCAGATATATGGCCCGCAGAATGAAATCCGTGTGGTGAGATATTTTTAATCGTGTGCTTTCTTCATACGGTATGATTGCCCCTGTGCCTACAGCGCTTTCGAGTTCTTTTTTTAAAATTTCGGGTTTTATTTTCAGTTCCGTGAGCAGGGCTGTGGCTTCATTGTCGCCATGGCGCAGGATGCCTAATAGCAGATGCTCCGGCCCGATCGTGTAATTCCCCAAACGCATGGCTTCTTCACGGCTGTAAGTCATGATTTTTTGTACCTCGTCCGACAACTGTAGTTGTAAATTCATATCAATCAATTCAAAAATAGACTGCAAATATAGGAAAAATATTTAATTTTCCCCAGAAGACGAAACTACCTGCAAACGCAGGCGGGCAGCGGTATTTGATATTTCCGGTTTAGCTCAATAGGATAGCTGTTTCTTTAGTTCTGTCAAACTTTTGTGCCGTTTCAATGAGCGATGGAACAGAGGTGTGGAGTTTTTAGGAAATGAGCAGAATTTACCCGCCATTTACCCGCCATGCCCGCCATTTATCCGCCATTCTTTATCTTATAGTATGTTGATTTACTTTCACCAATGCGTTCAAATATACCATTTTGAAATAATTCTTCTAAATCGCGCGAAGCCGTTCTTTCGGATATATTATTTATCTCTTGATACTCCTTATTTGTAATCCTCTCTTTCTCTTTTACATACAAAATGGCTTTTATTTGTCTGTCGTTCAATCCTAATTGTTGCAGTTGTTCTTCCGAAAATCGATCTTTAAAAAGTCGCACGATAAACCCGCCGGCGTCTTCTTCCAATATGGGCATTGGTAATCCTGCCACTTTGCAGGAATTGACTATTTTCATTATGCCGCTACCCCACGAATCAATATAGCCGCCACGAAAACACGTCTCTGCAAGTATCGGATTGCGGGGATAGGAAGAATGGGATTTTGTTAATTTGTCAAGCGTTATGCCTTCGGGCAATGTACCGTGATTCCACGCCGTAAGTTTGTTGTCATACACCCGAATTTGCGTAGGCGCACCCATATAATTACGGTGGATAAGTGAATTTAAAAGCATCTCGCGCAAAGCCGGTATAGGATATTCGAGCGTTTCAATACGATTCATCCTTTCAAACGAAATGTTGCGTATCAAAAATTTATAATCAAGTGTGCGTAAAACTTTATCTAATACCTGAATTATATTGCCTTCTTCGATTTCTTGGAAACGAATGGTGAAATCATCGTCTTCGAATTTGCCGATTTTTACGAACGTGTTGGGATAAAACCGTCCCGGGTCTTTGCCGAACAAGACGATTGCCGCGCGTTTGAGTTGTCCGTTCTCTGCCAAACGAAGTTTTTCCAGTAATTCGGGCATGGTAAGCCCTTCAACATCGGGCAAACGCCCTGCTTCTTCGGCTTTTCGCAAGTAAATCTTAACGGTTTTCTCGTCAATATCGTCAAAGGTGGCGCGGGTTTCAATCACATCATCCCAAGTATGTCCAGCACGTTTAAGTAAAAATTCGTTCAATGCCGCCCCAGTCAATTCCTGTTTTACGCTGCCGCTACGGCAGTAATACCTGCCACGTAGAGAAATAGGCACTGAATACGGCTGAACAACGATTTCGATAAAGTGTTTGCCGCTTTCCTCCAAAAGATTGACTTCTGCGGTAATCCCCATCAAGTTTTTGATTTTGTTGGGAATGTCGTCCATCAGACGTTTATAATCTTCCACACCAATGACCATACCGGCATCGTCCTTGCCGATATAAATCCATCCACCCTGTGCATTGGCAAAGCCGCATATCCATTTAAGATAGTCGTCGTGCCACGAGGACTTGTATTCGATGCTCTGTTTTTCGGACATATTTTGGAAATTTTACTATCCTTGTATAGCATTTGTAATTACAGCAATTTGTTCGGATTGCAACAAGTATAATGAAACTAATAAATTCCCCAATATTTCTATACTTAAATCTCTAACATAACTTGTTATTTTCCCCCACCATTTCTTCATTTTTGAAATTAAAGTTTCATTGTCAGATTTTTGTTTCTCATCTTGCAATATTTGTCCTAATTCGTCTGCGTCAGATTGAGTAATAGTGTATTTATTAATTAATTCATTTTTTAATTTTATTACATTATTATTATATGATTGAACAGTATTACCATCGCCTATTATAATAGGCGAATTATTTCCTGTTTCTATATTAACGGTTAATAGCGGGTTCCCATTATATTCTTTGTCGTTTATTTTTTGAGTTTCCATATTATTCAATTTTGTAATTAAATATTGATTAGCAGCTTTAATATCTTTCTTGTTTAAAGCACACATAAAATTGCCGAATTCACTCTCTAATTGTCTACATTTATTTGTCGAAAAATTAGTAAGTGCAATAGTCCAAATACTATTACTCCAATTTTTATACCTTTTATTTTCTTCTTTTTTCTTTTTGAAATATGTATAAAAATTATTTCTGAAATCAGACAAGAAATTTTTGCCTGATTCATCGAGTTTATTTTCCCTGTCTTTATCCAACAGGTTTATGTCTAAAATTAAAAATAATAATTTATCCTCATACAATTTTTCATTAATAATGTAATCAAATACATTATTTTTTAATCGTTGATAATCATAGGTTTGACTGTGTAAAAAAAATGACAAACTTACTTGGTCTTTACCAATATTATCTGGCGGATAGATATTATAACTATTTTGCTTCAAAATAGTTGAAAAGTATTTAAAATCCGTAAAGTCGTCTTCTATAAATAAAATATTCTTATTCATATCCTTTGTATTTTAATTTATTGGAATTAATACTTGAAATTCTTTATTTGCATCATTATAACTGACGGTTATGTTTTTTTCTGGAAATACAGAATTGACTATTTTATTTATCACAAAAAAACCAATACCATCTTTTGGATAATCATTCTTAATATCTTTATTAATCTTATCAATCTCTTCT
This sequence comes from Prevotellaceae bacterium, assembly GCA_031258755.1. Classification (GTDB taxonomy): domain Bacteria; phylum Bacteroidota; class Bacteroidia; order Bacteroidales; family UBA932; genus JAIRLC01. Next base: position 16,022 of record JAIRMK010000148.1, on the reverse strand, counting down.
GGTGTTTTGTTTCTTCCTGTTATTGAGCTAAATATGATTTTATCGTTATCAAAGTTAATGTTAATTTTTTTGTTCTTGCCGCTTTTTATTGCTACCGTATTGCAAATTAATTCTATCAAGATTATTTTTAGTTCTTCAAATCTTATTTTTGTAACTATATTCTCATAGCCCTTAATATTGATTTCAAACTTTTCAAAATATTTCATTGGTGTTTGATATATTTCTTGTAAACCCAAAGTAAAATCACGCAGTTGTTTTTTTTCTTCATCTGTCAATGGCGTACTACCACTTAGTTTGCTCCCCTCTACTTTTTTAGAGTTCAAATATTCCGCATATTTATTCCCCAATAAAACCTGTCCGAAAACAAGTTGATTAATGGCGAATAATGCCATTGGCTTGCCTTCGTTTCGTACTTTCTCTGTTATCTCAATATGTCTGTTTGCTGTGTGATTAAATTTGTCAAATTTTTCTTCATAGAATTTTGTCTTCTCATTTTGCTGTACCCACAGCGAAAATTCGTCACTTTTATGATGCTTGTTTATAAATTCACTCATATCTTTCCGCAGAAGCATAAGAAGTTGTTTCGATAAGATATTCTCTTGTAAATCATCTTTGCTGTAGAAACCAAGCAAACCCTGTGTCTCAAAATTGCATTTTCCGTCTTTGTCTTCTTTCAATTTTGAAATACGTATCATGTATAGCCATTCTGTATTCTGTGGTAGAAAATCAAATTTTACAACATCATTAGTATAAACATTTCTCCATTCATCTTTATTATATACAAATTCTGCAGTTGTTTCCGTGGCATTACCTGTATTACATTTTTTTCCTTTAAGAAAATCTATTATTATTTGGGTTTTAAGATTGTCATTTTCTTTTGCGGTTTTAAACTCATCAGTAAATTCATTAAATATATAGTTGTCTTGAGAAATGACATAAGGAGTTTGTTGCCCATCGGTAACAATAAAAAATGCCTGAACTTTCTCTTTATCAGGAAAAAAACCTTTCATCTTTTTGATGATCTCATCAATTTTGTCCTGATATTTAATTTCTTTTGGCAAATGCGGGTCTTTATCAATACAATCCGCATAGAGTAATTGCTTAATCCATAGGTAATTCACAAAATGAATATCTTCTTTTAAATCGACTAAAAATGTTTCTTTAACGGCTAAAAATTTATTAGTTATAAGTAAATCTGGTCTTTTATCAAAAAAATCTACAATCTTGTCGGTTTTATGGTACAATTCCGTTGAATTAAGTTCTTTGTACATATCACGCCATTTAAAACGATAATCTTTATTTATCATTTCCATAAAGTCATCAATTATAGTGGTGGCTTCTATTTTCAACATGCGCAGAAATTGCTTACTCTGGTTTTCTGATTTTTCAAAATTTATTTTTTCAATTTCTTTTAAAATATGACAAGCCACCCAGCCATTTTTCTGTATCATTTCAGCATAATTGCCCAAAACAAATATTAGAAAATCGCGCAAATTTTCTTCTTCTGTTGTTAGTTCATTATTCTCAAATTTTGATTTGTTGTCTTCGATATATTTGTCGATTTTGATAAACCACATAAAAAGTTTTTCCAAGAAATCTTTTTCCAAAATCTGATAATTATCCAAAAATGCGGCACGGCGCAGTCGAAATTTGAAAGTTGAGAATTTATCATCATAATCTTCTTTTATGTCAAAGCAATTCTCATTGGGTATAGGAAGTTCTTCCAATAGTTTTTTATGCCACTGAAAAGTTGCTTCTCTCAAATCTTTATAAAGAATAAAAGGATATTGCGATAATACTTTTAACAGAGCCTTTCTATCCATATCAGGTTCGTCAATTTCAATATTTTTTTTATCGAATTTAAGGTTAAAATAAACAAAACTACTCCGTTCATTTTCATCGATTAAATTTGGAACGGAAACCGTTTCATCTTTTGCAAAATAATCGTAGATTTTATGTGTGGCTTCAAACATTTTTAAACGTCTGATTTGTTTAAGTGGCTCCTCTTTTTGTGTTGAGCGTTGTTCCGGACAAAGTTTATTTGCTTTTTTATGAAAATGTTCGCACAATGTATCGTGCAAAGAGTTTTTTTGCAGTGATTCATAACGTATCTGTTCGTGTTCTAGTGGGCGTTTTGAAGTAGTAGGTGGCTGGTTATAAGTGGCAAATGCAAAGAACTTCTTCGACCAGCGAACCACACGGTCGTGAATAAAAGGAACAGCTTGGTCATTAATAAAAATAGAGGCAGTAAGCGGCGAACCTTCGTTTGTGACTTTTCTTATTAAGTCAAATAACTCAAAAAAGTGAGAGCCTGTAATCAATGAATCATCAACAAAGAAAATTTTTGTGTTTTTGCCTTCTAAATAGTTTTTATTCAACAAACTGAAATTTTCTACAAAATCAACGCCATTTTGATGATGAATAATTGTAGCGGCAGAAGAAAATACATACTCATTGATAAGATTAATAAATTTTGAATTACTTTCGTGGCAGGGCGCTATAATTACAACATTGTCGGTCGGCTTTAATTTATCTTTTATTTCACTCTCTAAATAACATTTTATGTATTTTAACCATTCTATAATATTGTCTCTATTGGCATCAATAAATCTATCAGAATCAACATCATAAATCCTGTAATTGTCATTGCGTGAGATACTTTGATATTCTATTGAATTATCAAAACACAAGTCGTCAAACTTTGCAATTAGATTTTCCACTTCGTTTTCCGGCTTTGCTTCGTTTTTAGACTTTGATTTAGTTAATCCTTCGGGATTTCCAAATATCAACGAAGGTGTTAGAGAAGAATTATCAGTCTCAAATAAAGGCATTGATTTACTTTTGTCATAACACAACTCACAATCTTTTATCTTATACCACTTTGGTGCAAGGATAATAATTGATTCTTGTTTTTTATCTTCATTTATCTCATTTTTAAAAATAAGTTCTCCATTGCTGTCTTCACTACGGTCTTGAGCCAAAATAATATTGTAACGTGGTTCAAAAAAACAATATTGGTCTTTCAATTTTTCTGCTTCTTCTTGACTTTTGTGATTTTCATTTTTTTGGTATTTATAAATACAAGTTTTTATTTCATTTTCGATTTTATGAGTAGTACTGCCTGTTGCAGCAATAGGTACGATTATTATTGTATCTCTTTGGTTGTATTCTTTTATGTATTTACTAAAAGTATCTTTTGGTCGCATAATCCATTTATCATTTTCGTTTTGGATAACGAAATGATTGATATCCTCATCTTTATAAATGCCTTTGTCTTTTAAGAATTTTTCTGTTAAACTTAAAATTAATTCACTATACATTTCGTACCCAACAAGTGTGATTTTTGTTCGTTTGTTCCTTTCTTTGATTTTTTTGTCTATTTGTTTAGCCAAGTACATTGCCAAACGAGTGGTATAAAACGAATTTTGAAAAAGTCGTTTTGCATAATAAAAATCTGATGAATGAACTTTATTGCCTATTTTAAAATGTGTATTTGGAATATGGTAACCATCAAAGTTATCAACGTAGTCAACAATGCCATAGTACGTGCCTCGACCAAATAATTTGTTTTGTATAATTGTCTTTATATTAAAGAGAAACAGCTCTTTTTCCACATTGTTTTCATATTCTTTACTTTTTAGCAAAGTATCGAAAGGCAATAGATATATAGAATCACTATAGAAAAATTTATTTTGCAATTTTTGTGGAATTGAAAATTCATCGTCAGTTTCAAATTCTTTTTCTTTATTATTACAGATACAAGTTGTATTTGGAAAAGTATTTGAAACAATTTTGTTGATTGAATTAAAAATTTTCGGGGTATCTCCAAAAAGAAAATCTGCAAAATAAAAATAATTTTGTTGTTGTGGGTTTTCGTATCTGGTAAAAAATAATATGCTTTTGCCTTTAAGCCAATAGGAAGTATCAATTTTATGATCATCAATATAGTTCCATTTATCCTTCATTTTTTCAAACCATTGTTCATTGTCTTTTATCAATCCAATAAACACCTCACAACGAATGTTGTACACAATAAAATCCGATGGCATTTCACGGGATAATCTTACTAATATTCTTAACAAATTCGATTTATTCAATGTAACACCATCAAAATTAAGTGCAATATAACTATTTTCAACTATTTTATGTAGTGAATTTAATTTATCAATGATACCCTTACAAACACTGTTTTCATTTGCTCGATTACCTATTTCTTTTTGAAAATCCGATATTCTAAAATTTATCAAATGTTTTTCACCCTCAATTTGTTGTATGGTATGGATGTCTGCATATTCCACTAATTTGACATTTTGCAAATTCGACAAAGAAGAAACAGTTTGTGGATTACTTGATTCTGTTTTGTTTTTTGTTTTTTCTTCAAACAAAGCGGGAATAAACGGCATTTCAAAATAATAGGAAGTGCCTTTTGTAATGTCACACTCATTTATTTCTTCATTTGTAATATTCTGTTTAGAAAAAACATATTGTTCCCTATTATTGTCATTCTCCTTTCTAATAGAAGAAGCAATAATTATTCCCTCGTGCCGTTCAATCAGGCTTTTAAAATTCATCAATCCATAATGTGCCATTTCTCTGCGGAATTGCTGCAATAATAGTTTTTGATTGTCAACCGGCTCAATAAAATCTGATATGGTATATGTATTTTCAGAATTGGTCAAAATCTCTAAATCTTGTGTATAAATGTCATCTGCTTCTCCTGTCTTATTCTTTGTTGTATTTTGTCTCAAGGTTTCATAAATTCCCTTTTCGCCATAATCGAAAACATGCGTTTCAAGCACTTTTATTTTTTCTTTATCATTACTTGTTCCACTATATGCACGAATAGTAATCATTCCTTGTCCGTCATTTTCGCCCCGTCCACTGTGTTCTATAATGTTTTGTGCCAATTCGTGCAATCCATTCGTATAAGTTTGAGCAAATTGCCATATTTTTTCTATATAATCTTTCGTTTTTTCAAATGTTCGATTCTCTTTTCGAGCAAGTCTTTTACAGGTTACGATAAATATAAAAACAAAAATAGGCGGAACTGTTTCTAATCTTCGTTGTATTTCTACTGCATACTCTTTGAATTTTTGTTCTTTTGTCTTGTATGCTTTAACTCTCGTATCTACGAAATCTGATATATCAAAATTGTTTTTATATTCTTTTTTTAGGTTGTCAATTCTTTTGTTTGATTGTGTTCCAAAGAAATAACCAATAGACTTATTGGTTATGTATATTGGTGGAGCAAAATACCTTGAAAAAGAATTAGCAGTTGTATTATAGGCATTAGGGAAATTTTCAAAAATATCACTATGTCTGACATTATACAGTTCATAAATTTGTTGGAAATAATGTGAATGATTCCAAGCGTTATCGTTTTCAGTTATGCTGAAAAATCGTGGAATTTTTGTCCAATTTTCTTTGTGTTGCATATACCACAAAAACAACCCTGCCACAAATACAATATCAATTTCTGAAAAAGTGCCAAATAAAGCTAATTCTTTGTTTTCTTGAAGTTTTTCAAGAACTTTATTCAGTTCTTGAACTGATAATATTAGTGGTTGATTTATGTTTTGCATATCAATTTATTGAGATTTTATATTTGATTAATCTTCTGTTGTGCAACCTTAAATGCTTTCCTCGCAAATTCCTTTTCCTCCCCAACAATTGCAATTTCATCAGCTTTTAAAAGTCCAGCAATAGTGAGTATTTGTTCCCGTTTGGTGGGTCTTTCTCCTCGTTCTATTTTACTGTACATCGGCGTTTCTATCTCCAACGCCGCGGCCAACTGTCGTTGTGGTATTTGCAATTCTTCCCACAACTGTTTTATCCTTTTAGCAGATAGCATATCATTGTGCTTTTATTTATAAAGCAATTTATTAAATCTTATTTGACAAACAATTATATTGATTTGTCAAATGTCGGACAAAAATACAAAATTCTTGTATATCTACACAATCAATCTTATTGTTTTTTAAATACTTTTCTTCAAACTCTCTTGTCAAATCCATAATCCGTTTCCCCGGTATTGTGAATGAAACGTAGTCGGGCGCATGCAATAATCCATTGCCGTCTTGTCAAATTTCACATGCTTGATTTCATAATTTTATGATGTTAATGTTTGATTTGTTCTAAAAAAATAATGACTTCGGAGTTCTTTTTGTACTGTGAAAGTGATATGTTGAAAATTCTTTGTAAAAAAAGAACTTTTTCTCAATATTTTTCCGTACCTTAGCGCTCCTTTTTAATTATAGGATGATGACTGAAAATAAAGAAAATACAGAGAAAATTATTAAAGTCAATATCGAAGAAGAGATGAAATCTTCTTATATTGATTATTCTATGTCGGTAATTGTTTCCAGGGCGCTTCCCGATGTGCGCGACGGCTTGAAACCCGTACACCGGCGTATCCTTTATGGCATGTCGGAGTTAGGGCTGGCGTACGGAAAACCTTATAAAAAATCGGCGCGTATCGTGGGCGATGTGATGGGGAAATACCACCCGCACGGCGACTCGGCGCTGTATGAGGCGATGGTGCGCATGGCGCAGGAATGGAGTTTGCGCTACCGGCTGGTTGATGGGCAGGGAAACTTCGGATCGGTAGATGGCGACGCCGCCGCCGCCATGCGTTATACGGAGGCGCGTCTTCAAAAAATGTCGGAAGATGTGCTTGCCGACCTCGACAAAGATACGGTTGATTTTCGTCCGAATTATAGTGACGAGTATGAAGAACCATCTGTTTTGGCGACTAAGATACCGCTGCTTCTGGTTAACGGCGCATCGGGTATCGCCGTGGGGATGGCTACCAATATGGCGCCGCACAACCTCACCGAAATATGCAATGCCATTTGTGCGTATATCGACAACAAGGATATTACGACCGAAGACTTGTTACATTATGTGAAAGCGCCCGACTTTCCAACCGGCGGCATCATTTATGGGTTGCAGGGGATTAAGGAAGCCTACGAAACCGGTAGGGGACGGGTGGTTGTTCGTGCCAAAACAGAAATAGAAGTCTCGGCAAGCGGCCGTGAAACCATTGTGGCCACCGAAATACCATATCAGGTAAACCGGCGCGAACTTATTGAGAAAATTGCCGGTTTGGTAGAAGAAAAAAAATTAGAGGGTATCTCCTACGTGAACGATGAGAGCGACCGAAATGGCATGCGGATTGTGGTGAAACTCAAACAGGGCGCGGTGGCGAATGTGGTGCTCAACAATTTGTTTAAACATACCCAGTTCCAAACGTCTTTTTCTATTAACAACATCGCACTGGTAGATGGCCGTCCGCGCCTGCTGAGCCTCAAACAACTTATCAAATATTTTGTGGATCACCGCCATGAAGTGGTGGTGCGCCGTACCCGCTATGAATTGAAACAAGCGGAAGCCAGGGCGCATATCCTCGAAGGCTTGTTGATCGCTTTAGACCATCTTGATGAAGTGATTGCGTTAATTCGTGCGTCTAAAACGCCCGACGAGGCACGCACCGGCCTGGTGGAGAAATTCGGCCTTTCCGAAATTCAAGCCAATGCCATCATTGAAATGCGCCTGCGGCAACTTACCGGGCTGGAACGTAATAAAATTAAAGAGGAATATGCCGGATTGGAGCGCCTTATTGCCAAGTTAAAGGGAATTTTGGCCGATGAACAATTGCAACTACAAATTGTGAAAGATGAAACCATTGCGGTGCGTGAAGCATACGGCGATGAACGCTGTACCGACATTGTAATGGCCGCCGGGGAATTTAATCCTGAAGATTTTTACGCCGACGAAGACATGGTGATTACCATTTCGCACATGGGCTACATCAAGCGCACGTCGTTGGCCGAATACCGCCTGCAAAACCGCGGCGGAGTGGGAGCCAAAGGGAGCAATACCCGCGATGAAGATTTCCTCGAACATATTTATGTGGCCAATATGCATAGCACCATGCTCTTCTTTAGCCAGAAAGGCCGTTGCTACTGGCTTAAGGTGTATGAGGTGCCCGAAGGCTCCAAAACCTCCAAGGGACGCGCCATACAGAACGTGATCAATATTGAGCCCGACGACAAGATTTGCGCCTACATCAATGTGAAAACCCTGAATGACGACGCTTACATCAATAACAACTACAGTGTGTTATGTACCAAGCGCGGCACGGTGAAGAAAACCTTGCTGGAGGCTTACTCCCGTCCGCGTGCCAATGGGGTGAATGCCGTTACCGTGCGCGATGGCGACGAACTGCTTGAAGCCATTCTTACCAACGGCAAATGTGATATTCTCTTGGCCGCCCGCAGTGGAAAATGTGTGCGCTTCCTCGAAGATAAAGTGCGCGCCATTGGCCGTACCGGCGCCGGTGTGCGGGGTATCACCATTGAAGACGGCAATGAGGTGATCAGCATGATTTGCGTAGATACCCATTCGCCCGATAAAGACAAGGTTAACATCATGGTGGTGAGTGAAAACGGTTACGGAAAACGTTCCGATCTGGATGATTACCGGGTAACCAACCGGGGCGGAAAAGGCGTGAGAACCATTAATGTAACCGAAAAAACCGGCGCCTTAATCGCCATGAAAGAAGTGACCGATGAAAACGATTTGATGATTATCAATAAATCGGGTCTTACCATCCGGCTGGCTGTGGCCGATATACGTGTTACCGGACGTGTTACTCAGGGAGTTAGATTAATTAATCTGAAGGGAAAAGACAGTATAGCTGCCGTATGTAAAGTGAATAGAAGTGAAGATGATGACTTGCAAACACAAAAAGAAGAATCCGAAGCATAATATTCCAAACTTTTTTTGTACATTTGTCATAACTTTAATCCAAAAAAATTAAGTATCATGAAGAAAATATTGTTCATATTATCTTTCTTGGCCGCCACACACCTTATGGCACAAAATGCCTCTAAGATGTTATCAAAAGTTGCAAAAAGCGATGAAGAAATTCAGAACCCTAAAAAAGCAGTGCAAGCCAAAACCTGGATATCCAGGGCGGAATTATTTGTTGAAATTTGGTCGGAGCCTGTAAAAAATGTGATGCCGGGCATGTCGAACCGTGACGTCCGGTTGGTTTTAGCTACGGAAAAAGTGAAGGAAACCGTGCAGGAAGATATAGAAGGAATGTTATATGAGGTAGACGTGTATGACAATAAAAAATTGTACTATGACGACAAAGGCATGTTGGCATTCTGGATAGCTACTTATCCGGTAGAAGGCCCGCTATTCACTGCACTTAAGGCTTACGAAGAAGCTATTTCATTAGACGGTAAGGGCTCTAATGCAAAAAAAATCAAGGCGGGGCTGGAAGACTTGCATGGTAAATTCCAAACTGATGCGTATGCCGCCTATCATTTACACAACTATCGTGACGCTTTATTGAACTTTGAAAGCTCATTGGCCTGTTCGGGAAACCCGCTTATAGGCAAAACAGATACGGTGGTGGTTTATTATGTCGGTCTCATAGCCCGCGTAGCCGGTGATAATCCCAAAGCATTGGAATACTTTGGGAAGGCCCTTGATTTGGAATATAACCTGAACGGCGATTTGTATGCAGCCCAGGCGGAAGTATTGCAAGCCCTCAGCGACACTGCCACATCAGTGCAGTTACTCACCGATGGATTGGCAAAATATCCGACCAACCAAAGTATCATTATCGGGTTGATCAATACATTCCTGCAACAGGGCGACGATCCGAAAAAGATATTGCCCTACATTGAACAGGCGCAGCAAAATGATCCCGATAATTCCAGTTTGTATTATGCCCAGGGCGTGGTGTATGAACAGTTGGAAGACTTCGACAATGCGGTATCGGCCTATAAACAGTCATTAGAAAAAGATGTGGATAACTTCTATTCCAACTATGCGTTGGGCGCCTTTTATTTCAATAAAGCCGTGCAAGTACAAAATGTGGCGGCGATGGAACCCGATGATAAGAAATATACGGAAATGATCAAAGAAGTTGATGTGTATTTTGACCTCTCATTGCCTTACCTTGAACATGCTTACGAATTGAGGAATTCGGAAATAGCGGTGCTGGAATCATTAAAAAGTCTCTATTTCCGCTTGCGTGAAAAAAGTCCTGAAATGCAACAGAAATACGAGGCTTTCAACACTAAACTACAGGAAATGTAATCTTTCTTGCCGCTTTTTTACAGGTTTACAAAAAAGTAGTATCTTTGCCCATATACCACCTTATAATGGTAAAGAGGCTATTTATATTTCTTCTTTGTGTTTGTATTAGCACAAACTCAGTGGCCCAAAGACCTTTACTGCGGATCAATACGGAACTTAATCCGCCGTATTCACCTTATATTAAAGAGTACATTAATTCGCCAAATGCTATCGCCGTGCAAATCAAATGTGACAACAACACCAGCTCCCCGGTACAAATATCGTTGCGTGTAATGATAGAAAATACCACAGGGCTGCGCCTTAAGACGAAAACGCCGAATAATTTGCCGGGATGGATGGTAACGCCCGGCAAGCCGCTGACACTTTATGGCAGCGATTTGAAAGGATTTTTTGAAACGGAAAACCTGTCCTTTACCGGAATTACACCCGGCTATTATCATAGTCAAGGGTTGCTTCCCGGAGGATTTTACAAACTGAGTTTTGCCGCTTATGACACAAACGGAAAGCTGATTTCAATAGAAGAACAACCGGCACATGCATGGTTTGTCCTTAATAAAGCGCCGCTAATTATCTCCCCGAAAAATTTCGACGACATTTATCTGGGCGAGAACAAACGTTTTTATTTTGAATGGGCGCCGCGCCACGACAGGGTATCGGGCATATCATATATTGAATATCATTTTCAAATGGTGGAGATACCCTGCAACTATAAAGGAGACATTGAACCTGTTTTCCACACGCTGCCGGCAGTATTTAACAAGGTAACCACCGGCACATCTTTATTGATTGATTTCTTACAAGTCCCCTTGTCGCACGGACATCGTTACGCCTACAGGGTGCAGGCCAAAGCCTTTTCCGGCAAACATGAAGCTAAAATATTCGAGAAACAGGGCTATTCGGCCATACGTGTCTTTAACTATAAAGGTCACTGCACGGCGCCCGACGTCGTGCGCATTGAGATGGCTACGGAGCATGCCGTCGAATTCAGCTGGGACAGGCAACCCGAAGCAAACCGCTATACGGTATTATATCGTAACATGGATACGAGAAAATGGGAACGAAAAGATGTATCAATTCCTTATTTGTATCTCGACAACTTGCAATCCGATACCGTGTATGAATACAAAATCCGCAGTTATTGCCAAAGCTATCCAAGCCGCTATACCAGTACATATACTTTCAGTGCTGCATATCTCGATAAGACCAACCGTTTAAAATAAATATGGATTTTACATTGACATCGGCCTATTCGCCTACCGGCGACCAGCCTGAAGCTATTGCAGGTTTAGTTAATGCGTTGAATAAGGGAATTCCTTATTCTACGTTGCTGGGCGTTACCGGTTCGGGCAAAACATTCACCATGGCCAATGTGATTGCGCAAACCAAACGCCCGGCGCTGGTGTTGAGCCATAACAAAACACTTGCGGCGCAACTCTACGGCGAATTTAAAACGTTTTTTCCCGACAACGCCGTGGAATACTTTGTGTCTTACTACGATTATTACCAGCCGGAAGCATACCTTCCGACCACGGATATTTACATTGAAAAAGATTTAAGCATTAATGATGAAATTGAAAAATTAAGGTTGAGTACAACGTCCTCCCTGCTCTCCGGACGGCGCGACGTGGTGGTGGTGTCCAGCGTTTCCTGCCTGTACGGCATAGGCAATCCCGACGATTTTGAGGCCAATACCGTTACATTGAGACGCGGACAACTATTGTCGCGAAACAAGTTGCTGTATATGCTGGTAGATGCGCTGTATGCACGCAATGAAGTCGATTTCAAGCGGGGCGTGTTCAGGGTTAAGGGCGATACGGTAGATATTTACCTTGCGTATGCCGACTATGCCTATCGCGTAGTGTTCTGGGGCGACGAGATAGAAAAGATAGAAACCTTTGAACCGCTTGGCGGACGTACGATTGACGAGCCTGACAAGGTGCAGGTTTATCCGGCAAATATTTTTGTAACCACTAAAGACCGCATGCATAGCGCCATTCGCGCCATTCAGGATGATATGATGAAATATGTTGAATATCTCAGCGACATGGGCAAGGGCGTAGAAGCAAAACGGTTGAAGTCGAGGGTGGAATATGACGTCGAAATGCTTAAAGAATTGGGCTACTGTCCCGGCATTGAAAACTATTCGCGCTATTTCGACGGCCGTTCCGCCGGCTCGCGGCCGTTCTGCCTGCTCGATTATTTCCCGAATGATTTTATCACATTCATTGACGAGAGCCATGTCACGATTTCGCAAATTCGAGCCATGTACGGCGGCGACCGTTCACGCAAGCAAACCCTTGTTGAATACGGCTTCCGCTTGCCTGCGGCAGCCGACAACCGGCCGTTGACGTTTGATGAATTTGAACAAATGACCGGGCAAACCGTGTATGTGAGCGCCACTCCGGCCGATTTTGAATTGCGCCGAAGCGAGGGTGTGGTGATTGAACAGTTGGTGCGCCCCACCGGCCTGCTCGACCCCGTGATTGAGGTGCGGCCTACGAGAAACCAGATTGATGATTTGATGGAAGAAATTGCACAACGCGCCGCTTGCGATGAGCGGGTGCTGGTTACCACGCTGACCAAACGCATGGCCGAAGAATTAACGAAATATTTTGACCGCATGGGCATCCGTGGCCGCTATATTCACGCTGATGTGGAAACGCTGGAGCGCATTCAAATTCTTGAAGATTTGCAGCGCGGTTTGTTCGATGTGCTGGTGGGCGTAAACCTGCTGCGTGAAGGATTAGACCTGCCGCAAGTGTCGCTGGTCGCCATTCTGGACGCCGACAAGGAAGGCTTTTTGCGGTCGGCGCGGGCGCTCACGCAAACGGCAGGCCGGGCGGCGCGTAACCTTAACGGACGGGTAATCATGTATGCCGACACCATCACCGACTCGATGCAGACCACGATGGATGAAACAAACCGCCGCCGCGAAAAACAGTTGCGCTACAATGAGCAGCACCATATTACTCCGCAACAGGTGACCAAACGTACGCGCGCTATCATTGGCGGCGAAACAGCCAAAGCCGGCGTCTATTACGACAGGGAAGACTATCCGGCGCTCACGGCCGCCGACCCGGTGGTTGACCACATGGACGCCGCACAGTTGGAGAAGGCGATTGAAACCGCCCGCCAGCGCATGGAAGCGGCGGCCAGGAAGTTGGAATTTACCGAGGCGGCCGCCTTCCGCGATGAGTTGTATGCCCTGCAGCGGAAACAAAAGCGGGAGTAAATCACGCTGAAAATTAAAAACTAATCACTTTTTTTTGTTTTTCTCAAATACTTTCTTATTTTTGCAGGCGATTTGACTTATTCAGTCAAATCAGGCGTAAGAAATCACAGTATTGGCTTGGTGTCTGCAAGTCCAACCTGAAGATAAGGGTAAGAATAAGGGTAAGAATATAATACCCCTGAAATAATGAAGTAGCTTGTAAACGTGTGGGATATAAAAAATGATTTGACTGAATAAAACAAATTAAAACAAAATATCATGGCAAAAAAATTCACATGGAAAGTCTGGCTCAGGTTAAACCTGCTGACTAAAGACGTGGAAAACGATTATGTGGCCGAAGTATCGACCACCGGAAAAACCCTGCGCAATGAAGATATTGCACAGGTGATTAAGGACGAGGGCTCGGAACTGCAGTACGAAACCCTGCTCGACATCATCAACCACAGCGACCGCCTGCGCCGCGAACGCATCCAACAGGGCTACAGCGTGCAAACCGGCGTGTGCCACATCAGCCCGCGCGTAACCGGCAACTGGGTGGGCTCTGCGCCACACTTCGACCCCAGCCAGCACAAAATCACCTGCGACCTCACGGCGTCGGCCGAACTGCGCCACGCCCTTGAAGAAGTGAGCATAGACGTGTTGGGCGTAAAGGACAGCGGCGCCCGCATCGGGCTGGTAACCGACGTGACCACCGGCAAAACCGACGGCGCCATTACCAGCGGCGGCGACCTCATCATCGAGGGCGAGAAAATCAAAATCGCCCCCGCCGGCGAAGAAGGTTTGGGCATATTCTTTGTGCTTCCCAACGGCGATGCGGTAGCCGTCACCGACCCCTTGGCGCAAAACGACCCGAAGAAAATCATCTGCCGCGCGCCCGCTCTGGAGGCAGGCACTTATACGCTGCAAATCGTGACGCGGTTTTCCAACAGCGCCGTATTACTAAAAGCGCCCCGCACGCTTGTTTATGAGCTACCCTTAACGGTAGCATGATTGGCGCTTTTGTAACGCGCCTCGTTACCGGGAACTAACGAGGCGCGTTAGTGGGAAGTAACGAGGTGCGTTAACAGCCGCTAACGAGCCTGATAAGGGATATGTATAGACAAAATTATGAAACTTTCAACTAATATTTAATATGTCATACGAGCAATACGATAGTCTTTTTGAACAACAGTCACCCCAAAAGAATAGCGTTGGCACATTCGGCTTTATAGTGGCGTTAGTGGCATTTGTTTTTTGCTGGCTTCCGATATCTAATTGGATTCTGTGGATTTTGGGATTAATCCTTTCCTTAGCCGGTATTTTCAAAATGCCCAGAGGATTATCCATAGCCGGCTTGTGTATTTCGTTTATTAGTGTCATTTTGATATTGGTTATACAGCGATTGCTATCAAGTGTTTTGTAATAGCAATCCGCGCTCTCGAGAGGCTGTTTCTTTTAAGAGACAGCCTTTTTTTGGTAATGATGCAAAAAATAGTTAGTGATTGTCTCTCCAGATAATAGAAATATTAAGCATTGTCGGAAGAAAACCCGGATGTCTTTGAAGACATTCCATAGGAATGCAAACCACTTTACGCATGTCGTTGCCTTTGTCGCATATCGCTGTACGCTTTCAATTTTCATCAAAAATCGCCCGCAATAGTGGGCGGTTTTTTTGTTAGTAGATTTCGATGCCTGTTCGACGTATTTCATCCAGAAATCCGGCATAATCGCTATCGCGGGCAATTACATGTGGCTCGATGCGCACATCAACCTTGCGCTTTAATTTCCACATCGGTGGGATAACCTGAAAGAAATCGCCCTCAAACCGGTTAACCACAAAAGCCACATCAATGTCGCTATCTGTGCGGGAAGTTCCCTTAGCATAAGAACCGAAAAGATATACCTTTTCTATCTCCATCGGGAAATCTTTCATCACCAAATTCCGGTAGGTTCTTACTTTATTAATAATATCTTCTCTTTTGTCCATTGTTGTAAGGCTTTTGTTTGTTCAAGCAAAGCGACACACTTTGTAGATGTAAATGTCTTCGCTATGCTGCTCTTGTATTCGGGATAGCGTGCTTCAATGTTGAGCGGATTAACCTCCGCTATGAAATCCTGTTGCTCATCGGTAAGTAAGTTGTCAAAACCGCTTTTTTCGGCTAAATATAATAAATCATGTGTAAAAGGAGGCGTGTCCCCTTTGATTTTGGCATAGCACGCCTTGAATATTTTCTCAAGCGTAAGATGGCACAAGAAGCCGGCATATAAATAGCATTTCCCATTAAGCAGCACTGTGGCTGTTTTCAAATCCTCATCCGAGAGACTTACCCAATGTCGTATTTTTTCCTCATTCGTCATATTATATTGTTTTTCCCGAACAAAGATACAACTTTTCTATAATAAACGCTGTTCGGTCAAAAATTTTCCTCAACTGTTTTATTTTACACAGTTTGGCCTGAGATTAGCGGTTAACGGTTAGTAAATAGTTTTTGTCGCTTTACGCATGTCGTTGCCTTTGTCGCATATCGCTGTACGCTTTCAATACTCTGCCGCTAAACATTCCGAAAGCGTTGCCATTGGCGTTAAAACGCGTTGGCTACACTGATGAAGTCGGCCGCTTTCAATGAAGCGCCGCCAATCAGTCCGCCGTCGATGTCGGGTTGGCCGAACAGTTCGGGCGCCGTGGTCGGGTTGC
>JAIRMK010000139.1 GCA_031258755.1 Prevotellaceae bacterium | reverse complement strand
AAGGTTGGCGGCGCCCCGCCGGCCAGCGACGAAGAATGGGTATATGTGAACTTCAAGACCAGTTCGCCGATGCTCATCAACTATCCGCAAACGGAGGTAGGCCAAACGGTATATTACCGCTTCCGCTGGATGAACACCGCCAACGAGCCCGGCCCATGGGGCGACCCGGTGAGCGCAATAATTCCGTAGTAGCAGTAGGCAGTGGCAGTGGCAGTAGGCAGTAGGCAGTAGCAGTAGGCAGTGCTGGCGCGTCAGCAAACTTTAAACCTCAAACCTTAAACCTTAAACTTTAAACCTCAAACCTTAAACTTAAAACCGCTGTTAAGAAGCGGCTAAAATAAATAAATTAATTAATTAACTAAAAACTCAACTTATGGATTTAAAAAACAAAGAACACAGGCTAAAAAACAGGCTGCTCCATGCAGTTGCCTGTGCGTTAATGATGCTTCCTGCAGGTTTGGTTGCACAAACCGGCGGGCAGAATGTGGTACGTGGAACGGTAAGCGACAATGCCGGGCCACTGTCCGGCGTAACCGTACTGGTACAAGGCACGACCAATGCCACTGCTACCGATGTGGACGGGAACTATTCTATTACGGTAACCGGCGAAAATGCCGTGCTTTCTTTCTCGTACATTGGCTACAAGACCTATACCGAAAGGGTAGGCAACCGGGCGGTTATCAATGTAACGCTGGAAGAAGAGGTGAGCAGTTTGGACGAAGTGGTAGTAATTGGCTACGGCACCGTCAAGAAATCAGACGTAACCGGCGCAGTGGCACAAGCCGACCTGAAAGTGATGGAAAATGCGTCTAATGTAAACATTCTGGATATGCTTAAAGGCGTAGTGCCCGGGCTGAATATCGGCGTGGCAGTTTCAAACAGAGCTGGCTCCGACCCCGAGATTTCCATTCGCGGGCGCAATTCCATTTCGGGTACGCAAAGCCCGCTGATTGTACTGGACGGCATTATTTATCGCGGCGCGTTTACCGACATCAATCCTGCCGACATCGGCTCGATAGATGTGTTGAAAGACGCCAGCAGCGCGGCTATTTACGGCTCGCAGGGCGCAAACGGCGTGATCCTTATTACTACAAAAAGTACCGCCAAAAACTCGAAACCGATTATCCGTTACAGCGGGCAAATGTCTTTCCAAAGTTTGACCAACAGCAAGCTGCGCCCGCTGGATGCAGATGGTTATGTGCAGATTCTGAAAGATATGTTTCTCGACGAAAGCCGCCTGCAGACCGATTTGACGCAGCAAAATCCGGCTTTTGATGTAACGTTGAAATTCCGCGACCCGCAGGCGGCTACCGATTACGTGAACGGCAAGGGCGTAAATACCGACTGGTGGGATTTGCTTTCGAACCCGTTGCCATACGTGCAAAATCACAGCCTGAGCATCAACGGAAGAAACGATCTCGTATCGTATTTCATGTCTGTCGGACTTACCGACCAGAAAAATCTGGTGATAAACGACACTTATAAACGTTACAGTTTTCGCGTGAATCTGGATATGAAAATTACCGACTGGCTGAACGTGGGCACGCAATCGTACTACAATATCAGCGATTTTTCGGGCGCAAATATCGGTTTTAGCGGTTTGGGACAAGTGCCTGCTGTGGTGTCGCCCTACGATGCAAACGGGGAACTGAAAACATACTACTATCTCGGTAACCTGAATCCCATGCTGTCGAAAGAAAATCCCAACGAAGATATCAGAAACTCGCTGTCGGGAACTTTTTATGCCGACATATCCATACCTTTTGTGAAGGGATTGAGTTACCGCGCAAATTTTTCGTACAACCATGTTGCGTACCATGCCTATTCATTCAATCCGTATTCAAACAATGATAACGGCTCGGCAAGCAAAAACAACAGCAACACTTACAGCACCACTTTCGACAATATTGTTACCTACCAGCGCACTTTCGGCAAACATTCGGTAAATGCCACGCTGGTTTACGGTATCGAAAAACGCACGTATGAAAGCACTAATGCCGGATCATCGTATTTTACCGACATGGCGCTTGGGTATAATGAGCTACAGGCAGGACAGGCGGATTTGAATACCGTATCATCGGATGCGTGGAAAGAAACATCGCTCTACACCATGGCGCGCCTTGTGTATTCGTTCAACGACCGGTATATTTTTACAGGAACTATCCGCCGGGACGGTTTTTCGGGGTTTACCGAGAATAACAAATTCGCTACTTTCCCCTCAGTGGCGCTGGCCTGGCGCGCAACCGAAGAAGATTTTGTGAAAGATAATGTAACATGGCTCGATAACTTCAAACTGCGTGTTTCTTACGGAATGGGCGGTAACCGCACGGCAGGGCGCTATTCGTCCATGGCGCAAATGGCTACATCCATCACCAACGAGGCCGGCGGCTACCTCTATGGCGACGGCGCCACAGGGCAATTGATGCAATTCGTCTCCACTATGGCAAACAACAACTTAAAATGGGAAACTACCACTTCGACAAACATCGGCATTGACTTTTCGGTACTCAAAGGCAGGATTTTCGGTAATTACGAGTACTATTATTCCAAAACAAAGGACTTGCTCTACAATATTTATGTGCCGATTATCAACGGGACTTCCAATAACGCTATTCCCACGAATATCGGCCAAATGCGTAACTTCGGACACGAATTCAGCATCACCGGCGTTCCCGTTAAAACAAAAGATTGGGAATGGTTTGTTACGGGAACTTTTTCGCTGAACAACAATAAGGTGCTTACCATTATCGGGCAGGATGCAGACGGAGACGGCAAAGAAGACGACATTATTTCGAGCGGTATTTTTATCGGGGAGCCGCTTGGTACGCTTTACAATTACAAAATTATCGGTATGTGGCAGGAAGCCGACTATTACGCGGGAAATATTCCGGCGGGCTTCACGTATGGTACATACAAAGTAGAAGATATCGGAAATAATGGGCTCAGCGCAGACGAAGACCGCCAAATTGTCGGATATGCAGACCCGCTTTACCGTTTCAGTATTCAAAATACGGTAAGATACCAGAATTTGGAGCTGAAGATGATGATAAATTCCGTGCAGGGCGGAAAAGACCATTATCTTGCACAGCCTGCGGTTTCCATTCCTATCCGCGATAACCTGCAAAACTGGAGCTGGATGGATTTCGACTACTGGACGCCTGAAAATCCCGATGCGCGTTACCGCCAGCTCGGGCAGTACAATACCGTTACAGGCGTAGGGTTTTCGCCCTATGTTTCCCGCAGCTTTGTCCGCTTGCAGGAAGTGTCGCTGGCGTACAACCTTCCCAAAAAATGGTTGGAAAAAGCCAAAATAGCCAACGCAAAAATATATATTTCGGGAACCAATCTGCTGACCCTGACCGACTGGGACGGCTGGGATCCCGAAGCTGCGCAAGGCATCACTTGGGGTTTGACCGACATCTATGGCATCAGCGGCTACCCCGTAATGAAAAGTTTTACGGTAGGACTAAACATTGGATTTTAAATTAAACAAAAACTATACTGTTATGAAAAAGATAAAATATATTTTAATAGCATCTTTAATGATGCTCGGCTCATTTTCATGCAACGAAAACGAATGGCTGAAAGAAGAACCGCTGTCGTTCTATACCACAGTAAACTCTTACACTACGGTGTCGCAGTTCCGCCAGGCATTGAACTATCTTTACAACCGGTTGCGTTCTGTTTACTGGAATATTGGCGACCAGACAGACATACTTAATTTTGCCGATCTTGCGCATGGCGGCACGGATATGGAGCCGGTGCCTACGAAATTTAACAACGCACAAACTTGGCTTGTCCCTACAAACTATGTAGTAGAGTCGTACTGGAATATTGCGTACTTATCAATAGGCAATGCCAATACCATTATCAACCGGATACAATCGAGCGCTTTATCAGACGCCGATAAAGCCGGCATAGAAGGCGAGGCGCTGTTTTTCCGCGCTTACTGGTTTAATTTCCTTGCCAATCTTTACGGCGGCGTGCCTGTTCCTACGGAAGAAACCACTGCGCCGCGCACCGACTATGTGACCACTCCGCGTGCCGGTGTGTACGGTCAAGCGCGCACCGACCTCGAAAGAGCCGTTACGCTGCTTTCCGACATTACCGCTACGGATGACGGAAAAATAAGCATACAGGCGGCGCAGCATCTTTTGGCGGAAGTGTATATTTCCTGCGGGGAATATGACAAGGCTATCGCCGCTGCAAGCGCAGTCATCAACCATCCAAGTATGGGGCTTATGACTTCTCGTTTCGGCTCTGCCACCGACAAACCGGGCGACCCTTACTGGGATTTGTTTCAATATAACAATCAAAACCGCTCAACCGGAAACCGCGAGGCAATCCTCGTTTTGCAGTACGATTATAAAAATTCCGGCTCAGGTATTTCGTGTCAAATGCCGCGCAATGCGTTTCCGTATATACAGGGACTTCAAGTTGCCCGTACGGGAGGAGGCGTCGTTGCGCCCATTCTCAGCATCAGCAACAGTACGCCGGAAAATCTGGGCGGGCGCGGTATCGGCGTGTTTCATCCTACCGATTATTTCCTGTACGATATTTGGGGCGCCGACGGAACGAGCGACTATCGCAATTCCCCGTATATAATACTACGCGATATAAGAATAGACAATCCTGCTGCGGCAGGCTATGGAAAGTGGCTTGTGGCAGACGGCTATTTGGAAGAACGGTTTAAACTGCGCAATTTTTATCCAATCCTGCTGAAATTTGCGCGCACTTACGATTTGCCCGACGACTGCTATGTAAAAAATGCCGACGGCTCTTTCGCAACCAATGCTTTTGGCGAGAAGCAGGTTGCTTATGCTTATGGCTCGTTGAGTTCCAACTGCTCGTTGAAAGACGAATATCTGTTCCGCCTTGCGGGAACATACCTGCTGCGCGCCGAAGCATATATCAAAAACAGTCAGCCCGACTTAGCCCTCGCTGATATAAATGCGCTGCGCAGCCGCGCCAATGCCACGCCTGCTCAGCTTTCCGATATTAATTTGGATTATCTGATGGACGAACAGATGCGCGAACTCTACTTCGAGGATTTCCGCACGGTAACGCTCATGCGCATGGGAAAATTTGTAGACCGCACCCGCACCTGCAACCCGAAAATCGGCGATTATGTGGGCGACCATCAAAACCTGTACCCCATACCGTTCAGCGAAATCGAACGCAATGCGTTGGGCAAAATAGACCAAAATCCGGGCTATAATTAAAAGTAGCGCTATTAAGATGTAAAATCCGGGACAAGATTTAATTCATACGTAACTCTTGATTGAAATGAAAGGGGGTGTTCCCGGCAACCCCCTTTTTTTAGTTATATTTATGATTATCTTTGTCAAAAATAAATAATATTATGAAACAGAAAATCGTCAAAATTATTTTTATCGCTACGGCTGTAGTGACGGCTGCTTCCATGTGCCGCGCACAAAGCGCGGCGCGAATACATGACCGTTTCGATTTCGACTGGAAGTTCACGCTCGCTGATGTGCCGGAAGCGAAGAATACGTCTTTCAACGATGCCGGCTGGGCGGATGTGCAACTTCCGCACGACTGGAGTATCGGGCAGCCGTTCATCGAAAACGATTGGCGTCTGGGAAGCATGGGCTACCTGCCCGGAGGAGTCGGCTGGTATCGTAAGACGTTTGAAATTCCGGCAGCGCAGCAAGGCAAACAAGTGTACATCCATTTTGACGGCGTTTATCACCGGAGCGATGTGTACGTGAACGGACAGCATGTTGGTTTCCACCCCTACGGATATACCGGTTTCGAATATGACATTACGCCTCATGTCCGCTTTGGAAAAGAAAACGTCATCGCTGTCCGTGTTGACCATTCCGACAGCCCGAGTTCACGCTGGTATTCCGGTTCGGGCATCTACCGGCATGTATGGCTGAAAGTATTGAATCCGGTGCATGTATCCAATTGGGGTACGTACGTAACCACGCCGCGTATTGAGAAAAAATCGGCCGACATCGCTGTCCGCACGAATGTGGAAAATCATTCGGAGCAAAGCAAAACAGTTACGCTGGAAAGCGAAATACGGACGGCGGAAGGAAGCATCATTGCACAGACGTCTTCCTCTGTAAGCCTTGCAGGAAGGGAAAAGAAGGATGTAAATCATCGTTTGACCGTTTCCAGTCCCCGCCTGTGGTCAACAGACGAGCCGGCAATGTACACGCTCGTGTCGGTCGTCCGTGAAAACGGCAAGGTCATAGATCGCTACGAAACGCCTTTCGGCATACGCGACATCCGCTTTGACCCCGACAAGGGATTTTTCCTGAACGGAAAACCTGTCAAGATGAAGGGTATGAGTATACATCAGGATGCAGGCTCGTTGGGAACGGCCGTGCCTGACCGTTCATTCGAGCGGCGCCTGCAAATATTAAAGGAATATGGCTGCAACGCTATCCGTTGCAGCCACAATCCGCCGGCGCCCGAGTTTCTGGATTTATGCGACCGGCTGGGTTTTTTGGTGATTGATGAAGCTTTCGACAAGTGGAAAAGCGGTTACTACGCGCAATATTTTGATGAATGGTGGGAAAAAGACCTGTCGTCCATGCTGCTGCGCGACAGAAATCATCCGTCAGTCGTCCTTTGGAGCATCGGCAATGAAGTGGTAGAGCAGAACGATACAAGCCGAACGGGTGTCGAACGCCTGAAAATGTTGCAGGATTTTGCCCACAAGATAGACCCGACACGGAAGGCTACGGTGGCCATCGCTCCCAACGATATTAAGAAGCGGACATACAACGTAACCGGCTTCAATGACGCGCTCGATGTGGTGGGCTACAATTATCAGGAACAATTCTTTGTTGACGACCACCGGAAATATCCCAACCGCATTATGTATGCCTCAGAGGTCTTCCCGTATTACCGCAGCAGTCAGGAGCGGGTGCGCGAATACGAGGAACGAAATCCCTGGTACGACACGGGCAACAACGATTTTATTTGCGGATATTTCATCTGGGCAGGCATTGACTATCTCGGCGAAAGCAGCGGGTGGCCCAGCAAAGGCTGGCCGACCGGCCCTTTCGATATCAGTATGGTTGAAAAACCGATGGCGACTTTCCTCAAAGCTGTCTGGAATGACGATAAGCCGGTACTCAACATCGCAGTCGTTGACCAGTCGTTGAACCTTGACCCCGGCAAAGACCACTGGACATGGCCAAAAATCGCTTCGCACTGGACATTTCTGCAATATCTCGGACAAGTGCTCCAAGTACAGACCATCACCAACTGTGAAGAAGTGGAGTTGTGGGTCAACCGCACCTCTATGGGACGCAAAAAACTGTCCGACTATACCAATAATACCATCAATTGGCGCGCCCTGTATTCTCCGGGTAAGATTACGGCAAAAGGTTACAACAAGGGCGTGGAAGTGATTTCTTATGAACTATCGACTGCCGGAAAACCGGCTAAGATAGAGCTGGTCGCCGACAGACCGGCCATCAAAGCGGATGGGCAGGATCTCTCGCATGTTACCGTTCGCCTGCTTGACGAAAACGGAGTCATCATACCCAATGACGATCGCACGGTCACATTCACGGTCGAAGGTCAAGGCAAGCTCATTGGCCTGGATAATGGCGACCTGCGCAGCAACGAATATTTCAAGGGCAACACACGCACAACTTATTTCGGCAGGGCGCTTGCCATCATCCAGTCCACCCGCACAAAAGGCCCCATTCGCCTGAAAGCGCGAATGGACGGGCTGCCGGAAGCGATTATAACCATTACAAGCGAATAACAACATGAAAACATTTAAATTTCTAAACTGTTGCCTGCTGCTTTTTGCCATCACGGCAAATGGACAAACATCCGGCAATAAACTACCCCATCTGCGAAAACAGGGAACCGCCACGCAACTCATTGTGGACGGCAAACCTTTTCTCATGCTTGGCGGGGAATTATTGAATTCAAGCGCATCAAGCCTTATCTATATGGAGCCTGTGTGGGCGCAGTTGGCCGCGCAGAACTTGAACACCGTATTAACGCCTGTTTCATGGGAGCTCATCGAGCCGCAGGAAGGAAAGTTCGATTTCAGCCTTGTGGACGGGCTTATTTCCGCTGCCCGCCAAAATAAGCTGAAACTTGTATTCCTTTGGTTCGGCAGCTGGAAAAACACGTATTCGAGTTATGTACCGGAATGGGTAAAGCGCGATACCAAACGGTTTCCCAGAGTAGCATTAAAAAACGGACGGCTCACGGAGCGGCTCACACCGCTCAACGCGTCAAACCGCGATGCTGATGCGAAAGCATTCGCTTCGCTGATGAAACATATCCGGGCGGTAGATACAGACCACACGGTGTTGATGATACAAGTAGAAAACGAGATAGGGGTCATACCCGAGTCCCGCGACTTTTCTCCCGAAGCAAATGCCGCATTCAGCGCGCCGGTACCCCAGCCGTTGATAGACTATATCCGAGAACATAGCGACAGCATCGAGCCGGAACTGCATCAGGCATGGGTGGCCGCAGGTAAAAAGACGAACGGCCACTGGCAGGAAGTTTTCGGTACAGCGCCCATCACGGACGACTTCTTCATGGCATGGTATTATGCTACGTACCTTGACGCCGTGGTGGCGGCGGGAAAAGCCGAATATAACCTGCCCATGTTTACCAATGCCGCGCTGATACGGCCAAACTATCTGCCCGGCCAATATAACAGCGGCGGCCCGTTGCCTCATTCAATGGATATATACCGTGCGGGCGCGCCGCATCTCGACTTTATTGCGCCCGACATCTATTTTAGCAATTTCGCCTACTGGGCGGGACGGTATCAGCGCGAAGGAAATCCCGTCTTCATTCCGGAAACTTACGGAGACGCTGCAGGAGGCGCGAATGCGTTCTACGCCTTCGGTCAGTTGGATGCCATCGGGTTTTCCCCTTTTGGCATTGACCGTACACCGGGAACGGCCGCTTCCGGCCCCTCGCCGCTCGCTGCTGCCTATGCCGTGCTCGACCATCTTACGCCAATGATAGTGCAAAAGCAGGGTACCGGACAGTTGGCCGGTATCGTTCTGGAAGGAATGGAACAGCGTTCGGGCAGGATATCATTCGGCGGATATGACATCTCCGTGAACTGGGCAGGCTTTGGGGGCGCGTCAGGCGCGCAGGAAGCAAACCGCCGTATCGGTATTATGTTTATCCAAGTGGATACGGACGAGTTCCTGATAACAGGAAGCGGCGCTGCCAGCCTGTCGTTTGCTTCGGCCATAGAGAGCGAACTGACCGTTGGCATTGCCGGTATTGAGGAAGAAGTGTTGATTAACGGCAAATGGGTTTGGCAGCGCAGGCTGAACGGCGATGAAAACGGACAGGGGCAAGTACTCAACATAGGTTCTAATGCGGCAGTTTACAAAGTCCGTTTGTACCGCTATTAGAATTATGAATTAGGAATTATGAATTATGCGAATCAGCAGTTGCAAAAAAGTTACAGACAAAACGCCGGAGGCGTTTACTGTGAATAACCCCGTGCAAGTGGAGCGAAGCGGAACGCAGCTCGGGGCTGTAAGACGATGCGTCCTGCATGTCGCGCGGCGCACGGGTGTTTTTCTATACACCGGCGCTGCTCCGCGCGAAAGGCAGGGAGCGGCTTTTGACCCCGAGCTGCGCCTACGGCTTGCACGGGGTTATTCACGTTTAAGTCCTACGGACTTCGTTAATGGGAAAATGACCATTACTAAATTTAACTGCTGATTCGCATGAATTATGAATTATGCCGGCGCGCCAGCTTTCAACTTTCAACTTTCAACTTTCAACTTTCAACTTTCAACTAAAAATGACTTACGACTTACGATTTATCAAAGATGTTTTCCGGAAACATTACGGAACGCCGGATGCGCTGTATGCTTCACCCGGCAGAATTAACCTCATCGGCGAACATACCGATTACAACGGAGGTTTCGTGTTGCCCGGAGCGATAGATAAAGGGATCACGCTGGCAATAAAAACGAATGGAACGGACAAAATCCGCGTATTTTCGCTGGATTATGAAGAAGCTGTCGAATTTGCGCTGACCGGAGCCGACAAGCCGGTTCAATTATGGGCGAGGTACATTTTCGGAATAGTGCGCGAAATCCAAAAGCGCGGCAAAACGGTTGGCGGTTTCGATGCCGCATTTTACGGCGATGTGCCGCTGGGTGCAGGGCTTTCGTCCTCTGCGGCGCTCGAAAGCGCTTTCGTCTTCGCTTTGAACGACAGGTACGGTTTGGGTATCGACCCATTCGAATGCGCAAAAATCGGACAGGCCACCGAACATAACTACGTGGGCGTGAAATGCGGAATTATGGACCAGTTTGCTTCGCTCTTCGGAAAGAAAGGACACCTCATCCGTCTTGACTGCCGTTCTTTGGAATACCGGTACGTACCGTTCCATCCTGTCGGTTACCGGTTGGTTTTGATTAATTCATGCGTTAAACACGAATTAGTCAATAATCCTTACAATAACCGCCGCGAAGCGTGCGAAGCGGTCGCGGCTGCCATACGCAAACGCCATCCCGAAGTGGAATTGCTGCGCGATGCGACTTTCGCCATGCTCGAAGAAGTGAAAGCCGAAATCAGTAATGAAAATTACGCCCGCGCCGGATTTGTTATCGGCGAAGTGCAACGCCTGCTGGACGTCTGCGATGCGTTGGGCAAAGATGATTATGTTACTGTCGGACGAAAAATGTACGAAACGCACAGCGGTCTCAGCAAATTATACGAAGTCAGCTGCGAGGAACTCGATTTTCTCAACGACCTGGCAAAGAAATACGGCGTTACAGGCTCGCGTATCATGGGCGGCGGCTTTGGCGGATGTACGATAAATCTGGTGGAAGAGGCAAAATACAATGCTTTTATCTCCGGCGCGGTTATCGATTATCAGGCGAAATTCCATATTAAACCGGAAGTGTATGATGTCGTGATAAGCGATGGCGCACGGAAAATGGAATAGGGTAGGGGCGTTGCGCGCAACGCCCTTACGCGCAGCGCCCTTAAATGAAATGTAAAATCCGGGACAAAATTTGATTCATACACAATTCTTGATTGAAGGGGGGGTACCCGGTCACCTCCCCTTTTTTGTCATGAGTTTACATATAGAAAACATTTTGTTACAAATTTAGCAAAAGATGTAACATATAAAAAACTTTATGATACAAAACCTGTCTTTATTTAGTAAATATCCGGCTACCTTTGCCTGAAATAAATTTGTGTGAATTTGTAAAATATAAAAATTATAAAAAATGAAAC